>DAOUVH010000018.1 GCA_030667725.1 Candidatus Cloacimonadota bacterium
ATAGATGGAGTTTGGATTAAAAAAGGTTTTCGCAGTGGAGTTTATCTTCCACAGGTAGCAATAGAAACAGGTTGGGATCGTGAAACTTTCTTAAGAAGTTTATGCTCTTCTAAAGCCGGATTACCGGCAGATGATTATAAAGATCCTGATACCGAGATCTATATTTATCAAGTTGAAAAGTTTAGTGAGTAAACTACCACTAATTATGTTTCGAAGACAAACTTGAGAACGTGTATAATCTCCAAGAATAATCTAGAGCGATAGAATAAATTCGAAAGTATTTATATAAACAAAGACTCCGAAATTTTCGGAGTCTTTGTTTTTTGCTAATAACCTTTAGGGAGGATATTAGAGTTCATCATTTGTGTTCAATATTTCAATGTTCAAGTCTATATTTTTCATCTCTTCTTTTACTTTGTTAAGATTATCTCTCACATCATCGAGTTCTTCCATCTTGATATGCTTGATCATCTGTATTTTTTCAAATTGATCATGAAAGTTTTCTAGATCGCCAATATTTTTTTCTACACCGTCTATGATAACTTTGATCTCTCCATCATCAATTGTAACTTCCACTTTCTTCTCAGATTCGAGATGCTCTCTTTCACCAATCTCCACAACAATATTTTGTACTTTCCCATCTCTTTCAATTGTGAGAGTAACTTCATCTCCAATTTCTTTACCTTCAATTGCTTTCCCGATCTCCAAGTTCTTCTCATTTTCAACAGCAATAATGATATCGCCGTTCAGCAATCCGGCTTTCTCGGCTGGACTTCCTTTAATAACCTTTGTAATTGTCGTTTTTCTTGTTACTGTTTCTTCACCATCTTTTATAGTTTTCTGCTTTTCTAAATCCAATTGCACACCGATCCACTTGTTATGTCCAGGAAGATCATATTGGTAGAACAGAACATTTTCAGGTTTATTGAAAACATCAAATGAGCCATCTTTTTCGGAGAAAAAATAATTTAATTTATCTTCTTTCTCTCCCAAAACAAGCTTGATTTTTTTTGTTTTCTTTCCTCGGAAGATCTCAAGAGTTACCTCGTCTTCCGGTTTATAGTTTTTCAACATCTTAATTAGTTGATCTATCGTGAATATTTTCTCATCAGCAAATGTTAAAATCACATCTTTATCTTTTAATCCAGCTTCATCAGCGGGGGAATCCTTCACAACTTCACTAATCATTATTCCAAAAGATTCTTTAATCTTGATCTTCTTTTTCACTTTCTCATCCAGATCCATCAAGAATACACCCATGTAAGTTCTTTTTGGAATTTCCGGAACTTTTCGTTCTTCCAATTCCAGAATACAAGTTTCTGTGTTCTTCCCTCTTTTAAAAGTAATTTTAATCTTCTGTTCAGGCTCAAAGAAAGAGAGCATCTTCTTCACTTGATCAACAGTATAAATTTTATCTCCGTCGAGCATCATGAGTATGTCATTGGCTTTTAACCCAGCTATCTCTGCAGGGCTTTCTTCAGTAACTTTTTTAATCAGAACACCATATTGTTCTTTTGTGTTTTCATCTAAAATAACTCCCATTCTAACCTTTGATTTTGCAAATAATGGAATACTGATCAGCATCATGCTTATCAATGCTATTATTATAGTTTTTTTCATTTCTCCTCCATATTAAAAATATCTGAAATAAATCATTTCACTTAAAAGCTGACTTCACGCAGTTGTTTTTTCCTCTCCGGCTTATCAAATTCAGAAATTATCATAACAGCTTGTGAATCCCGGGATACGTATTTCCGAATGATATAAGTCTTATCTTCTCTATATTCTTCTGGATCGATCCTATTTTTTAAATCCGGATTATGGATAGATGTGTAATGAAATTTATTATTATCTTCTGCAAATCTCTTAAAGAATTCATCGTCCGAATAATTTGCATTCCCGTTTCCGCTTGATGAGGCAATCTCCTTTTTAAAGGCAACTTCATTTGCTTTTATGCTAATCTCAGGGAAAATGATCACCGAAATCAAAAGTACAATCAAGAAACTAGCAAATACAATAGAATAACGGAATTTCCTCATGTACTCATTTTCTCTGCTGTGATATTTCCTAATTAATTTACTTCTCAAAACCTGTTCAAATTGATCATTCTCAATTTTTGGTACTTCCATGGATAATAATTTATTCTCAAGATCTTTCATTATCGATCTCCTTTTCAATTCTCTTACGTAATTTCTTTAGAAGTCTATGAGTTTGAACCTTTACCGCACCCTCTTTCTTCTTCAGTATCTCACCAATTTCAGAATAACTGAGCTTCTCATAAAATCGCAAAGAGATCAGGTTCTGTTCATCTGGATTCAGTTCAACTTGGAATTTCTCAACTATAGAATAATCAATTTTAATTGGTTTTCCTGTTGGTAAATTCCATTCAAAATTATCATGAATCCTCTTCTCACGTTTCCTTTCGTAAAAATACTGACTCAATTCACTTAATGCAATACGATATAACCAGGATGAAAATCCGCAATTTCTGGAATCATAAAACCGGAATATCACCAATTTCTTCATTGCTTTAAAGAATACGTTAGAAACTATTTCGTTACGCACGGATTCTTCTTTCACTCTATGAAATATGAAATTATTTATCTTTGGATAGTACTTCTGATAAAGATAATCAAACTGATTGATATCTTTTTTAGCATTGATGATCATCTCTCGTTCTCTATCCAAATCTAATTTCCTTATCTTTCTTCTAATATTATAACGCAAATCCTTATTTCAAGTTACAATTTATTTCTTTATTAAGTTCTACAAGTCAAATAAATTTTGCTTATTCACCATATCATACCAATTTATAGTAGTTTTAACGTTATTCCATTCAGGTTTGGAAAAAAAATATTGCCTGTTTTCTTTCGATTATGATTTTTGCCAATGATTAATTATATTAAATATTTAAGGAGATAAAAATGAGACGATTATTTATATTCATACTAATTATTATTCCAATTTTGATTTTTGCAGAAGAATATACACTTGAAAAACTGATAGATATTGGATTAGAAAAATCATACGATATTAATCTGGAAAATGTTAATTACCTAAATTCGCAAAGCGAACTACGAAGCAGTTGGATCGGGTTACTTCCCTCAGCAAGCATTTCTGCAGAAGGTTCTAAATACATTGATACAAATTTGGATTGGTCAAAAAGTGCTTCATTCAAATTAAGTAAAAACATAAGTTTAAACGAACCGAGTTATTATGATGTAAGAACTTCTATCCTGAATAAAAGAAATGCTGGTCTCTCTTTGGAAAGTAGAAGAAAATTGATTGCATATACAGTTTTCAATAAATATCTGTCAGTGTTGGAGGCACAAAAAAATTTGGAAATTCAAGAAGAGAATTTAATTCTTCAGCAAAAGATCAACGATCAAGTAGAAGTACAATTTGAAACAGGTGATAAATCATCTTTGGAATTACAGCAGAGTAAGATATCTCTGATCGATTATGAGATAGCTGTGAATGAAGCGATGAACAGTATTGTGAAACTTAGAAAAGATCTTTTCAACTATCTTAATATCAACGATGAAGAATTTGAGCTTTCTGCTCCAGATATTGATATCACAATAGAAAGTGCTGAGTTTATTACAAATATTGCACTTCAGCAAAAAGAGAATTACTTAAAAAGTAGTAAGATAATATTGTTGCAACAAAAAATGAATTTTCTGCCTTCGATCTCAATGACATATTCAGTAAATCATGATGATCCAAACGATATTTATGATTTTGAAAATTATGATAGAACCAGCAATACACTTTCTCTAAATGCCAGTTATAATATCTTCAATTTATTGGAAACAAGAGAGTTGTATCTTCAATCAAAGAGAAATCACGAACTCTTAGAAATGGATCTTGAAATTACAAAAGAAAATAATACGATAGATTTGCAAATTCTACTTTCTGATCTTGAAACAATCAAGCTATCAAAAACACTATATGCTGATAAACTCGAGCTTGCAGAAAAGAATTTGCAGATGGCTCAAGAACTTTATAAACATGGAATGATAAGTCTGCTTGATCTTGACCGTTCAAAAATTGAATTCCAGAATTCTACGATTTCAAATATGAATAAAGAATTTGAACTGTTACGAAAACAGGAAGAAATAAATCTGCTGCTCTCTAACAAAATTTTAGGCAAATGGTAAAAAAAGATTTGATTAAATAAAAAACGGCGGATATCTCCGCCGTTAAAAATATGCAGTTACAAAGAATTACTTATCGTTTTGCTGTACTCGATCAACAATTTGCTCAGTATACTTCTTTGCATTTTCTATTTTCAGTTGTACAGGATCACCACCTGATTTAAAGCCATCATAATAGAAAATTAAAGTTTCTTCTAAACTAATGTAATTATCAAAGCTGTAGAATTCATCACCCCAATCATCAACTAAAAGGATATCCCACCATCCGGGTGTAACATTCCATGAAACGTATTCACCTGGACCAATATAGCCACTCAGGTCATTAAGCCCCCAGCTTGAATCCTCACTGGGTGAAAGATATACTTCGTAAATATAGAAACTATAAGAATCATTCCAAACGATGATTTCACCAGCATTTGTTTCAAATTCTACTATTGATCTAGAGCCGGGGTTGATAGTTTTTGTAATACGTTCAGTAAAAACATATTCTCCCCCATATTCAACTGTAACTTTCTTATCTTCATCACCAAAGATAGAAGTACTTAAATCATAAGATTTTTCATAAGAATCACCTGCATCTAACCACTCGGTCAAACCATCATTAATAGTAAACCATCCATAATCAGCATCCAAATTGGAAATTCTCAAAATACCTTCATCTGAGCATCCAGCAAGGAACAATGCCAAAATGAAAACCAAACCTAAAATTTTCTTCATAATCTCCTCCTAATTTTGTTTTTCTTTTGTTTCAAGTGTAATATTTTCTACTTGTTTATTGTTTGGCAAGTTAAATGATGTTTTTTTAATAAATTGTTTTTTCATACAAAATAATTATTCGTAATTTGTAATTTCTAATTCCTCATCCCTAATTAAAAAAACCGATATGTTTTTCTTAGAAAAGTAGAAAGAGAACCGTTTGTTTTGCTCCGCAAAGCCAACGTCCGAAAAGCCAAATCTTGGTTTTTAAATCGTTTTACTTCGTAAAGCCGATTTATAATTGGCGGAGAGTCAGGGATTCGAACCCTGGGTAGGCATAACCCACAACGGTTTTCGAGACCGCCCCGTTCAACCGCTCCGGCAACTCTCCGAATTTTCGATTTTTGATTTGAGATTTTTAGATTGATGATTTTGTGTTTCCAATCTCAAATTTCCAAACTTAAATCAAAATTTTTCAACCCAAATTCTTTCTCGCTGTTTTTCTTGAAGATACGAAAATGGCTGTTAATTGATCTGCTTCAGATAATAATTCCAATATTTCTTGATTTAAGATTAATTTCTCATCTATTATAAATTCAATCCAGAAATGGGATTCGTCAGATTCTTCGATTACAATACTCAATTTTGCTATAAAAGATGCTCTACTTTGAGATCTACACGCTGCCCTGTAATTTGCAGCAACAGATGTTGAACAACGAATTAATTGACCTTGAATATGTCTCCCTAAATAGGTATTCGGTAAATTTTTTACTGCTTTTACACATTTATGAGCAAATGCTTTGGTTCTTTTTTTAAGTTCTTCTTTATTCATAAAATCCTTGTACTTTCAATCAGTAATTCACAATCTCAAATCTTCAATCTTCAATCTCCAATTATCTTTTGCTTTTAAAAAAATCCTTCATCAAATTGGAACATTCTGCTTCACAAATCCCGGATACTAATTCAGGATTATGATTGAAATTTTTATCTAACAATGAATTATAAATAGAACCTGCGACTCCTGCTTTTTCATCATAGCAGCCAAAGACGACCTTTCCAATCCGTGACCAGATAATAATTCCAGCACACATCAAACAAGGCTCAACAGTTACATAAAGAGAATAATCATTTAAAAACTTCTCACCATTCGCAATAACTTCTTCAATAACAAGTTTCTCAGCGTGAGCTAATCCATTACTCATAGCATTTGTTCGGTTATGTGCAGAAGTGATCAATTTGTTATTTTTAACTAATATAGCACCGATCGGCACCTCATTTTCCTGAAATGCCGATCTTGCTTCATCTATTGCGAACTTCATCCAGTATTCATCTGGATATTTATTGTTCATTTATTTCATTGTCTTAAGAAACTTAAAGTATTCACTGTCGGTAGTCAAAATGAGTGTATTCTTATTATCAATTGTTTTTTCATAAGTTTCTAAAGTTTTAAGGAATTCATAGAATTCAGGATCTCTATTGTAAGCATTTGCATAAATACTGATAGCCTCCGCATCTGCTTTACCTTTGATCTCTTGAGCTTTCTGATACGCTTCAGATTGAATTTGATCTAACTCTCTCTGCATTTTACCCAATATCTCGGAAGAATTACCCTTTCCTTCTGACAGATATTTTTCTGCAATCTTATTCCTTTCAGAGATCATTCTCTCAAATACTTTCCCTTGAACTTCCTGATTATAATTCAATCTCTTTATCCGAACATCGATCAAATTGATTCCATATTCTGCAACTTTAACCTTTGAAAGTGCAAAGATAGAATCTGCAATAGCCTGACGACCATTAATGATATTTTCCAGGATCTCATCAGCCAATTTACTATCTGTATATTCGGAAGTAAACGTCATTTCTCTATTGGAACTTCTTACGATTTCCAGTAATTTATTGGAACTAATTACATCACGTGTTGTTCCACTGATAATGTCATCCAATCTACCATGTGCACTGCTCTCATAACGAGTAGTCTCATAAAACTTCAACGGATCAACGATCTGCCAGCGAGAGAAAGTATCGATCCAAATATATCGTTTATCCGATGTTGGAATTTGTTTCGCTTCTCCATCCCATTCCAATATTCGTTTATCAAAATAATGCACTTTTTGAATGAATGGTATCTTAATACGTAATCCCGCAGTTGTTATCGCATCACCAACCGGTTTACCAAACTGAGTTATGATCACCTGCTGTCTTTCATCTATAACATAAAAGGCATTTAATAGTATGATAAGTGCAATGAAAATTAGTATATAGTTTAATTTCAGTTTCATTTTATTTACCTCCTTGTCCAAGATTTAAGAGAGGTAGTACATTATTCGCTTTATCATCAATAATGTACTTCTTTTCAACCTTTGGCAGAACTTTCTCCATCATCTCCAGATAGAGTCTTTTCTTTGTTACCGTTTTGGAATAACGATATGTATTGTACATCTGGATAAATCGATTAGCATCACCATTAGCTCTATTAACTCTATTTACAGCAAATCCTTCAGCTTCTTCAATGGTTCTTTTCGCCTTTCCTTCTGCTTCCGGGATCACTTGATTATATTTTTGCCAAGCTTCATTAATGATCCTTTCTTTTTCCTGTTTTGCAGAGTTCACATTATTAAAAGCAGGTTGAACTGCTTCTGGAGGATTAACATTCTGCAGATTGATCGTGACGATTTCTAATCCTGCTTCATAGATATCGAGTTGTTCCTGAAGCATTTGCTGAGATTTATCTGCAATCTCTTTTCTATTAAGTACAATAACTTCATCAACACTACGATCTCCAACAACTTCCCGGATCACAGACTCTGATACATCCCGCATAGTCTCTTCTACATTTCTAACTTTAAACATATACTTCACAGGATCTTTTATCCTGTATTGAACGATCCATTCCACATCAGCAATATTCAGATCACCAGTAAGCATAATTGCTTCATGGTTATAACTTTGAGCTGAATATTTTGTACGTACTCCCGCTTGCAGAGTTCTAAATCCGAACTCTTCCTTAAATACAAGTTTAACTTTAACTTTTGTAAGTTTATCTACACCAAATGGGATCTTGAAATGCAACCCCGGTTGTGTAGTTGAAAGGTATTTTCCAAACCTCTGGATAACACCTACTTCTTCCGGATTCACAGTATATAAACCCGTTGCAATAAAAATCACTACCGCCAGAATAATCACTCCAGTAATTATCTTTTTCTTCGGTAATTTGATCTGCTTAATGTTGATCTCCTCGATTTTCGGCATACAATCTCCTTATTTTTTCTTCATGAAAAAATCTATTGTTTCCTTTACACCATCAGACAAAGAGTATTTTGGTTCCCAACCAAATTCATTCTTTGCCTTATTAATATTCAAACAACTTCTCCTTATATCTCCGGGTCTCGCTCCCTCTCGGATAGGTTCTATTTGTGTATTCATCTGTAAAGCAATTTCTCGATATAGCTGTCCTGTTGTTGTTTCTAATCCGGTACCGATATTAAACGCATCAAGCTCACCTCTATCTAATGCCAGCACATTGGCATTAACGATATCTCTCACAAAAACGTAATCACGGATCATTCCGTCTGGTTCTTCATCAAAAGCATAGAGATATGTTTTTTTATTGTCTCTGAAATTTGTAATAAAAATGGAAACTACTCCAGCTTCTCCATGAGGAATTTGACGTGGCCCGAATACATTTGCATATCTTAGAACCGTATATTTCAAACCATATTGATGATTGTAAAAATACAAATATTTTTCCGAAACATATTTATGAATTGCATAAGGTGAAAGCGGTTTTGGATCATAATTTTCTGTTGTTGGATATTCTTCTGCTTCACCATAAACAGCACCACCGGAAGAAATGAATATCACCTTTTTTACTTTGTATTTAACGCAATTCTGCAGAATATTCAAAAAACCAATTGCGTTAACTTCTGCATCAAGTTCGGGTTCTTTAACCGATACAGGAACGCTGATCTGAGCAGCATGGTGATTCACAATCTCCGGTTTTTCATCATTAAATATCTGTTCCAGTTTTTTGGAGCGAATATCCATCTCATAAAATTTTGCTTTTGGGTTCACATTATGCTTAAAACCAGATGATAAATTATCAACAACCACAACTTCATGACCAAGTTCAATATATTTATCTACAATATGGGAAGCAATAAATCCAGCTCCACCAGTTACTAATATTTTCATTTAACCTTCCTATCGTATCACTTTTATTTGATCTGCTCTGGCTGAAACTGAAACTGCCTGTCGCAACAAAGTTACTTGCAAAATTACTTCTTTCACATCTTTCTGATCTTTCACATAGCCAATAAGTCCTGCAAATGGTCCTTTTGTAATTTCAACTTTTGTTCCTTTCTCCAAGAATTTTGCTCTTGTAAATTCAACACCTAATTCACGTCCGGAATGAATCTGCTTTAAATCACCAACAAGTTCCATCTGATTCAGTACAGGAAGCCAATAAGCCGCATAACCAGTGATCGTAAGTTGCATTTTCCCCTCATGAGAACATTTGATAAAAACATAACCCGGAAACATTGGTTTCGTAAATTTTATCTTCCTATTTTTATAAACACGTATGCTGTCAATCAAAGGGAGATAATAATTGATCTCATATTGTAAAGAATATTCGGCAATTTTTTTTTCGCATCGTGGCTTTGTATGAACAACAAACCATTTCAGATCACCTTTACCAGGATTTAAATCCCCAAAGAGTTCTTCAATTTCAACCGGTTTATTAGTAGCCATAAATTAATGGGGACTCCGAAGTGTCCCCTTCCATAAAGTTACATTCTAACCAAATTATCAGCTTTCTTGCCATTGCAGGCAAATCTTGTATCAAGAACAAGTTTGGAACGAGTAACAATATCATCATAGTCATAAGCCGTATGATCCGTTACAATGATCACAGCATCGTAATCTTCAATATTATCTAAACTTACTGATTTGTAATGTTTGTTATTAAGTTCATTATGGAAAGTTGGAACATGAGGATCATTATAATCAAACTGAGAACCGTTCTTTTCCAATAATACTATAAGATCCTGAGTTGGTGATTCACGCATATCTTCAATATCTTTTTTATATGCTGCACCTAACAGGAGGATCTTTGATTTTGATAAAGCAAGTCCTTTTTCATTAAGAAGCTTCATTAATTTTGTAATAACAAATTGCGGCATTTCATTATTAATCTCGCCTGCCAGTTCAATAAGTCTGGTATGATAGCCATACTCTCTAGCTTTCCAAGTTAAATAGAATGGATCCAATGGAATACAGTGTCCACCGATACCAGGTCCAGGATAGAATGCCATGAAACCGTAAGGTTTGGTTTTTGCTGCTTCAATCACTTCCCAAACATCAATATTCATCTTCTCACAAAGAATTGTCATCTCGTTTGCTAAAGCAATATTAATATTTCTAAAAGTATTTTCATAGATCTTTTCCATCTCTGCGATAGCCGGTGTAGAAACAAGATGGATTGGAGCATCTAAAATTGAATTGTAGAAAACTTCTGAAATTTTATTACAATTTGTTGTCATACCACCAACAACTTTAGGCGTATTATTTGTTTTGTAATCTTTGTTGCCAGGATCAACACGTTCAGGTGAGAATGCCACAAAGATATCCTCTCCAACCGTAAAACCTTTTTCTTCGAATGCAGGTGCGACGATCTCTTCAGTTGTACCAGGATAAGTTGTACTTTCCAATATTACAAGAGTCCCTGTTGAAACATTTTCTGCAAGG
>DAOUVH010000266.1 GCA_030667725.1 Candidatus Cloacimonadota bacterium
GAATTATATTACTATTATGTAGGCAGCGACAGCACGATTGTTGGGCATTTCAACATTCATTTTGAATACATGGGAATTGGAAATGGAGATTACGATTACAATTCTGAAGGAGCATTTTACGAATATGTTGGTATAGGAAATGGAAGCTATCTGCCATTAAAAAAACTTCCTCTGCCACAGAGTAAATTAAATTACGATCTAAGCTTGAAATATTCAGGAGAAAGTTATAGTTTAGCAGCAGAAGGATTATTCACTTCCAACGATAAGAATACTTTCTCCGATCTTAATGATAACAATAATAATGATTTTGCTTCCAGGTTTAGTGTCCGTTTGTTCCCCGATTATGATAAATTAAATCCTGATTTGAAATTAATGTATGAAAGGCTTGGTGGTGATCTTGCCGCTTTTACTCAACTGCAAAGTGCGGCAGATGCTCACGAATTCACACAATTACCGGATAGCCTGAACAGTGAAGAATATTCGGCTGAAATAAGTATGAATATCCTGGAATTCTATTCTCCCCATATTATCTATAAGCAGAAGCAAGTGTCTGACTATGCAAATCAGCAATATATTTCTGTAACTTCTGATATCAAACAAATGAATTTCTTTCCGCAATTGTATTATCGCTATCTTTCTGTAAAACAAACTGCAGAGGATCAGCAAATTTATGATTCTGAAATTGAACAACACAATCTGCAAAGTAAATACAATTTTGGGAAATTTGCATTCGGTTTAAATTTCTTTAATCGCAATTACGAATATGAAAATGTAGAAAATAGCAAAAATTTCGAGAGAAATAGAAATTGGAAAACTCAACTTGAAACTACGAATTTGAAATGGATTACCTTTCGAATTTTTGGAGAGTTGAAAAATGATCGTCAGACATTAGATAATTATCTGATCCAACATGATGAAACATCCTACACATTCGGAATTGAAACTTTTTTAAATACTACCAAGCACAGAGTAAATATTGCTTTAACACATCGGCAGGTGAAAGATAATAAACGAGAAATTACCAATGACTTTGATATAGCTGATATCTCAGCACGAAATGTGTTCTTCAAAGATCTTGTGAATATCAATTCCAATTACTCATTGAAGAATATTGAGTTCTACCCAAAGATCAAAGAGTTCCAATATGTGGGTGAAGATATGGGCTCATTTGATGTTGATACACTTTTTGTGGGATATTTTCAGGGAGATTATGATTGGGAAGTTATTCAGATAGATTACGAAAATCCTGAGATGTCGGTAGAGATCAATGCCAGCCTTTCCATGCATCTCACACCAAAAATGATTACAAACTCTTTTCTAAAAAAGTTCCAAACAGAAACATACATTATGATAACAGAAAATTCCAGAGAAGAAGACAAAATATCAGTATACATTTTGAATCCTGACGTTTTAATGCATCCTGAAACAACGATCTACGGCAGAAGAATTTTGCATCAAACTTTATCGTTTGATATTTTGGAGAGAAAGCTAACTTCCAAATTGGGTTATAAGTTAGAAGAAACTCTCGATAGCCGTTATAATGAAGAAACAGCTAAGAAAGATCAGGAAACATGGGATGCTGAATTACGCATATTAGCATTCAAAAATACAAATATGGAACTACATTACGATCATGTAAGAGAAGAGGATTCACATTACAATTCGCAGTTGGAACTGGATGAGTTCGAGCTTGATGTTCAAAACAAACTTTCTTCGGATGTTACATTAAAATCATCCTTGTCATACTCATATGAAAAAGGAAATGATGCTGCTAATGATAATCAATATTCGATCAGCGCATTTGAATTTGAAGAATCGGCATCATATTTCTATAAAAGAAAATACAGGTTCTTCACAAAAGTTAGTTATAAAAGGAATAATCGTGATGGTTCCGGATTCTTAACCTTCCTGTCAGATAAAAAAGAGGGTAATATTTTCAAATGGGACGTAAACATGGACTATCGTATGAGCAACTACACTTCACTAATTCTGCAATATTCCGGGAATAGCTATCCGGAAGAAAAACAGGTTCATAAACTTAGTGTAGAAGTGAAAGCAGAATTCTAATATTTGCGCATTTCTTTGAAGAAATGAAAAATCCTATTGACGTTGAAGATATAGAGTTTAAATTTTTCAGCAGAAATGGGAAAGGGTAAAAAGATGAAAAAAAATATTGAAATATCATTAAAAGAAACAGCAGAAAATTTTGCTGATTTTGCATCAGATAAACAAAATATTAAGTTAATTGAACAAATCTCCAATACAATTGCGAGTGCATTTGATAGTGGGAATAAAGTGCTTATTTGCGGTAATGGCGGCAGCACAACAGATGCGATGCATTTTGCTGAGGAACTAACCGGAAAATTCCGTAAAGAGCGTCGTGCTCTCCCGGCAATTGCCCTAACCGATCCGTCACATATCACCTGCGTTGCAAATGATTATGGTTTTGAAGAGATATTTGCAAGAGGGGTGGAAGCCTATGGGAATGAAGGTGATGTTTTACTAGCAATTTCAACCAGTGGTAATTCGCAGAATATTATCAATGCTGTAAAGAGAGCAGCTGAAAAGAAAATGATAACTTTTGGATTATTGGGAAAAGATGGTGGGAAACTGAATAGCAAATGTGATCTTCAACTTATCGCTCCCGGTAAAACAACCGATAGAATTCAGGAAATCCACATTGCAGTTCTTCATATAATTATTGAAACAATTGAGAGAATATTATTTTCAAATAATTATTTGGATTAACAAATGAAATTAGTAATTCAGCGTGTAAAATTTGCCAGTGTGAAAGTTGATGGAAAAAAAATATCTAAGATTGGAAAAGGATTACTCATTTTAA
>DAOUVH010000116.1 GCA_030667725.1 Candidatus Cloacimonadota bacterium
GCAATATTTGTGACATTGAATTCATCTAAGATCTTCCAACCGCAAATATAACCAATGATATTATCCTTAGTTTCCATTACAAAAGCATACTGCTTATTAATTTCTTCTATGAACATCTCTTCTTCCCAGGCTGTTGAAAAAAGTTCTTTCTCAATAATCATAATTGTGGGAATATCTTCCCTTTTCATTGCTCTGATCTCTGTTTTCATTAATAATATAACTTTTGTCCCGGGTAGATCATTACAATTCCGTTACGTGTTTTCAGATTATTTCTGGAGATCAGGTTCTTTTGTGAGATCCTTAATTTCTGTGCGATCGTTCCTACCGTATCTCCTTTAATCACAGTGTGATAATTATTTGTTTTTTGAAGTGAAGCACCTGAACTGGTCCCGTAGAGTTTAAGCCTTTGACCTGGATGAATAACATTTGAGCTGAGATGATTCAAACTTTTTATACGTGAAACTGTTGTCTTATATTTGCGTGCAATATTGTATAAATTATCTCCACTTTTTACATTATGATGTGTAAAGAAACCTGCATTTTTATTTAGAAATTGTTTTTCAATTTTTGCTAATAATTCATTATCAACTCCGTTCCCATTTGGAATAAGAACTGAGTATTTCCCAGGAGGTAGAACAACATCATTTATTGCAGAATATTTCACTCTGCTTCTTTTATAGATCTTGATCCAAGGATTCATTTCCAAGATCTTACCAATGGAAGCTCCTTGAGCTTTAGCCCAATCATCTATCTTATAATGCCCCTTTAATGTAAGATTGATCAAATGTGCATTTTCTAAGATCGGATCCATTCTATCGAATTTTTTTCCAAATATCTCCTCTTCATTCTCAATGATCATCTTGATTGCAACAGCACGCCATACATATTTCTGTGTTTCATCAACCCGCATCAGCAGATCAAAAAAATCATATGCTTCCTGCTGGCGCACAACTTTTGCTATACTGCCAACTCCAGCGTTATAAGAACACATCGCTAGCAACCAGTCTTCAGTACCACGTTCTGTAAGATATCTTCGTGCATTGAGGAGATATTTTGCAGCAGCAGGTGTAGCCAGAAAAACATTTCTACGCTCATCAATAAATGAATCTATGCGCATCCCATAACCCTTTGCAGTTCCGGGCATAAATTGCCAGATACCAAGAGCTCCTACACGTGAACCTGCCATTGGGCTCAACCTGCTTTCTGCTATTGCCAAGTATTTTGTATCAAGTGGGATATTAAATTGTGAAAACACCGAATCAAAATATGCGAAATATTTACCACATCTTGGAATGAATTGATGCGCAACTTTGAGTTCTTGCTTATAAATCGTTTCAAATTTATCAAAGATCCTTTCGTTAGTAAGATCGAATGTTCTACCCGCAAATATAATGGAATCTGGAATGATGAAATCCTGATTTACAGCAACTCTGCTATTGGAAATTTCTAAGGCTTGATATAAAGAGTCAATTGTAAAATCTAATTCTTCCATTGTATTATAAAGTGAATCTATTAATATATTTCTGCCGATAATTTCTTGTTGAAGTGAATCATTAATAGTAACTGTTACTATTGCATTTGATTTTTCAACAGGTTGTATAGTATCTGTTTCAGTTATTATTGCACAACCTAATATAAAAATCAATATAACAAATAAAAGAAGTACTCTTTTCATCTATTGAGTCTCCATCATACGAGGCTTATAAATATCATTATAATAGTCCATATATTTTCCTGATGCTATTTCTTCAATCCAATCCAAATGATTTGAATACCAGGTTATAACCTGATCCAACCCTTCTTCAAAATCTATTTGCGGTTTCCAACCAAGTTCTTTTCTGATCTTACTGGAATCAACTGAATAACGAATATCATGCCCTTGTCTATCGAGAACAAAAGAGATAAGATTTTTATTTACATTTAGTTTTTCAAGAATATGCTCTACAAGATCTATGTTCCTCCATTTATTGCCTGTTCCTACATTATAAGTTTCACCAGATTTACCTGTTTGCATAATGACATCTATTGCACGACAATGATCTTCAACATGAATCCATTCCCGAATATTTTTTCCATCACCATAAACAGGGATATCTAACTTATTCAATGCATTGTGAATAATAACCGGAACCAATTTTTCCGGGAATTGATAAGAACCAAAATTATTACATGACCTAATTATGTTTATTCGTTGCCCATATGTTTGATAAGCTACACGCAAAAGCAGGTCTGCAGAAGCCTTGCTGGCAGAATATGGATTATTGGGTTCTAAACGAGCATCTTCATTAACATTCAAATCATTACTAATTGAACCATATACTTCATCTGTGGAGACTTGAACAAATTTATGCACTTTATGTTCTCTAGAATAATTTAATATGATCTGAGTTCCCAATACATTTGTCTGCAAGAAAATATCGGGATTAATTAAGCTTTTATCTACATGTGATTCCGCAGCGAAATGGACAACATAATCAGGGCTGAATTGTTCAAAAGCTGTTTTAACATCTTTTGGATCTGTTACATCACCTTTAAAAAAAACATAATTCACATTATCCTCAATTGTTATAAGATTGTTAAGATTTCCTGCATACGTAAGTTTATCAAAATTTATTATTTTGAAGTTTGGATATTTCTGAACAAGATATCTAATGAAATTAGAGCCTATGAAACCAGCTCCACCAGTTACAAGGATAATCTTATGCTCATCATGAATAACTTTATCTTTATCAAAAAAGTCAGAAGTATTATCTATTTTTTTTTCCATCTTACATTCCTATTTTATAAAATACAAAATTACATAAAAAATCGGAGCTGCCAAAAGAAGACTATCAAATCTATCTAGAATTCCACCATGACCGGGGAGAACGTTTGAACTATCTTTCACACCGGCATCTCTCTTCAATATCGATTCTATCAAATCACCAACCTGACCAAATATACCACCGGAAATTGCAGCTGCAAGAGCCTGTGGTAATGATAATCCTAAAAATTTAATCAAAATATATGAACCGGCAAATGAAAATAATATTCCTGCAAGAAAACCTTCTAGAGATTTATTGGGACTCGATTTAAAAATACCTCGATGTTTACCTATAGCCATTCCAACAAAATAGGCAGACATATCGGTGATCCAGATCATGAAGATCAGGCTTAAAATTAGATTTCTTCCATTTTCTAATAACCTGATATGATAAACACTGCTTAGTAAAATAGCAATATAGACCACAATAAATATTGCCGCCGAACCTCTGATCATCGCCCCTTCCAGTCTATTTCTGAAAAGATCTGTTCCCATGATAACAACAAAAGTTAATAAAAGCGATGCAAAAATTAATACCATTCCAGAATATATTGAAGCAAGGAAAACGATAAGTCCAAGCACAATAATTATCCTCGGTACAACAACACCTTTTTTAAAGAACATCTCTCTCAGTTCGAACATCATTTGAAATGCTATCAAGGCTAAAAATGATGCAAGTGCTATATTCCCAACATGAAAAATATAAATAAGTATCGGGATAAAAAAAACTGCGATCAAAACTCTTTTCAACAAAACCATTTATTTCTCCTTATCTTGTACCAAATCTTCTTTTTCTATTTTGGAAATCCAGAATAGATTGAATAAATTCTTCACGACTGAAATCCGGCCAGAGAGTTTTAGTAAACCAGAATTCTGAATAAGCACTCTGCCAAACCAGAAAATTGGATAAACGCTCTTCCCCACTTGTTCGAATAATCAAATCAGGATCCGGCATAAAAGCTGTGTAGAGATAATTACTAACCATTTCATCATTTATTTCTTGCTTTGCTAACTTACCTGAAATAATATCATCAGACATTAGTTTGAATGCATCGATCAACTCACGTCTGCCACCATAATTCATTGCAACATTCAGGTGTAATCCATCATTATTCCAACTTGTTTTACATGTATTTAGAACTTTTTTATTATAGCTTTTTTCCAGTTCTTCTTTGCTTCCAATAAACCTGATATTTACATTATTCGCTTTCAGATCAGCAATTTCCTTTACGAGTGAATCCATAATTAATTTAAGAAGATAATTCACTTCCTGTTTGGAACGACGCCAATTCTCGGTGGAAAATGCGTAAATCGTTAGATATTCTAATCCAGCTTCAACTGCAGTTTCTACGATGCGCCTTACAGCTTTAACACCTTCTTTATGACCATTAACTTTACTTGTATTATGCTCATCAGCCCAGCGACCATTGCCATCCATTATTATGGCAATATGTTTTGGCATTCGCTCTTTATTGATTTGCTTTATAAGTTGTTTATAATTCATAATGAACCATTTCAAGAACCATTTTTATTTTCTGCAAGTTTTTTCAGGAATGCATTCATAAAGTCATCCAGGTCACCATCCATTACACCGGAAATATTACCCGTCTCGTAATTTGTACGATGATCTTTAACCATTTGGTAAGGATGGAATACATAAGAACGTATCTGATTCCCCCAACCAATATCTGTTTTTGTATTTTCATGCTTTTGCCGTTCTTTTTCCCGTTCTTCTTCATAATGCTGGTAAAGCTTAGATTTTAATATAACCATTGCTACTTCGCGATTCCGTAATTGGGAGCGTTCATTCTGACATTGAACAATAATGTTTGTTGGAATATGTGTAATTCTAACAGCTGAGTCAGTTGTATTCACACCTTGCCCACCTTTTCCACTGGCACGATATGTATCAATTCGAAGATCATTTGGCTCAATATCAACTTCAATATCATCCTCGATCATTGGATATACGAACACTGAAGCAAATGAAGTCTGACGTTTGCCCTGGGCATTAAATGGAGAGATCCTAACAAGTCTATGAACACCGGATTCAGCTTTTAAATAACCATAAACATATTCTCCCATGATTTCAATTGTAACGCTTTTCAAACCGGCTTCATCACCCGATTGATAATCGACTATTTCTATTTTATGCCCGGTTTTCTCTGCCCATCGTTTATACATCCTGAAAAGCATCTCTGCCCAATCCTGCGATTCTGTTCCACCTGCACCGGGATGAATTGTAA
>DAOUVH010000223.1 GCA_030667725.1 Candidatus Cloacimonadota bacterium
TAGAAGGTGCAGAAGAAGTAATTAGTTTACTTGAAGCGGGATATACATTAGAAAATCTTGTTTGGAAAGGACAAGAGATTTCAGCTGAAGATCTTATGAATATCCTTGAAGAGATCTCATCCGGTGAAATTGAACCAACTAAAATAATTATTGAATAGGAGTTTAAAATGAAAAAGAAAATATATGTCACATTATTTGTATTTATTTTTACGATTTCTCTAATCGCACAAGAGTCGGTTGGAATTGCCTTGAAGGTTAAAGGTGAGGTCATTTTAACTCATGCTGAAGAGAATATCAATGCAAAAGATGGAACCGAACTTGAGAATAATGATACATTAGAAAGTAAAGATGAATCTTTTGCGGTGGTCAAGTTCATTGATGGAAGCTCTGTTATCAAGCTTTTCCCAAACAGTGTACTTACGATAAATGCGGAAAAAACAAATGGAAAGCTGAATAAAAAAAACACTATGAAACTTGGTGAATTATGGGCAAAAGTAACCAAGAATACCGGTGAATTCGTAGTTGAAACTCCTACAACAGTTGTTTCTGTAAAAGGAACAAGATTTGTTCTTTCGGTTGATGAGAATGGTTTTACAGATCTTTTCACTCTTGAAGGAGTGGTTAACATGAGGAATAAGAAGGATGATGAAGAGGCTGATGTTGGGGTTGGGCAGAAAGCACATTCAACTGGAGAAAATGAAATAATTGTGGGTGTTATTGAAGAAGGTGAGTTGGAAAGATATGATGTACCTTTAACAGAAACCCTAAATATCAATTTAGAAAACGATAGCGGAGAAAAAAGAAAGATCAATATTGAATTTGAATAGAGGTTATTATGAAGAAAATTTTCATACTTATATTTTCACTGTTCATTCTGTACCCTCTTTTTTCTGAGATCTCTCTAAATCATGAACAGCCGGTAAACATAAAAAATGGGAAAAGAATAAAGCTTGATCTTGAAATCAGAGAAGGATTTACCGAAATTGATAAAGTAACGATCTTCTACAGGCAAACCGGCGAAACTGCATTTTCGGAAAAAGAGATGGAAATAGGTACGGAATCCAATCCGCATTTCTCTTCAATTATGAGTGAATTTACGGGTTATTCATCAAGTGCTGAGTATTATTTTGTAATTTATACTAAAACCAGGAGTTTAATCACTTATCCTTCAATTCAGCCTGAACTAAATCCATTTAGGATCACCGTTAATACTCCTCAGGATGTGAATGATGGTTTTGTTCTTTTATCTCCAGATGCAAACTATTCGGATGTATCAGAGAATTTTCTTATTGCAATTTCAATTTTTGCGATCACCGAAGAAGTTGATCATAATTCCATAAGTGTATTTTTTGATGGGGAAGATGTAACGGCTGAATCCATAATTTTCACGAATGTTGTTACCTATCAGGTTTCGAATGCAAAACCGGGTTCCCATTCTTATTTTGTTAAAGCCAAATTACTCGATGGCATTCCGATTATATCGAAACAATGGATCACAAGTGTTACAGGAAAAGGATTTGAACTTCCTCTTGATCTCTCCGGAAGAGCGCACACTTCTATGCGCTACATGAACACATCACATGATTCACTAGCTGATGATACTGCTCGTTCCGCAAATTTCCTACTGAGTTTGAAGGGTTCTCATGAGTGGCTAAGATTCAAATCTAGAATATATCTTTCTTCATTGGAAACAAGTTCAACCCAAGCTGTTAACAGATATAGTTTAGCATTTCAGGTTCCTCATTTTAATTTAACAATAGGAGATCATGCACCTAAAATGAACAGCTTTTTACTAAGCTCCAAAAACATTTTTGGAATTCATAGTAAGCTGGATTTCAATTCTTTTAGGTTTATGTTCACACATGGGAATTTAAAGCGAAGTGTAGATGGTAAAGTGATCCAGGATACCCTGACCCAATCCGGTACTTTCAAGCAAAGGAATAATTCTGTTCGATTGGAACTAGGGAATCCCCAAAGCTTTGTTGTGGGATTTGGTTTTGCAAAAAATAAGGATGACATTGGTTCACTAGATGAACAATATTATCAGAATTCAATTGATAGTTTATTAATTATCAGCCCGAAAGATAATCTTGTGTTTGGAACTGATTTCCGTCTTTCACTGATGAATCAGCGGTTTGTGGTGGGAACTGAGGCAGCAATGAGCCTGTACAACGATAACATTATTGATGGTGCGATTTCTGCTGAAGATTCATCGGATATTGATTTCCCGATCGATCCGCAGGATTTTGAGAGTATATTTGTAATAAATGAATCTATGATCCCATTTAAACCGGGGATGGCCAATATCGCCTTAAAATCATATTTACGTCTGTTTTTCTATAAGAATCTATTAAATATCTCAATCACAAATATTGGTTCTAGTTTCAATTCGCTTTCAACTAATTATCTTCAAAAAGATGCAATGATCATATCCTTCAACGATAATTTAATGTTGATGAACAACAGACTGGCATTGAATTTCGGGTTTAATCTAGCTTCTGATAATGTAGATGATACAAAAGACAATACCTCATCATCAACAGCAATTTTTACACAGGCGTTGTATAAACCGAATGATGAAATGTATTTCAACCTGAATATCAATACAAGTGGTTCTGAAGATGGATTTGTCCCGGAAGAAAGTGATTCTACTAATACAGCAGTAGATATCCGATCAACATCTGTAAGTTTTGGAACAGGATATCTTGTAAAGCAGATCAATAATGCTCCAACCCGCTTCTCCTTTAATTTTTCAAATTCATTAAATAAGGACGATGCAAATGATTCATTTGAGTATCAGAGAAATAATGTTACATTAAGTGCAAAAACTGCTTTTGAACAATTGCCGCTTACAACACAATTCTCATACACATTTACTTTAAATGATAATTCTTTTTTTGTTACACAAGATTCTTTAACTACTTTTGTTGAAGAAGGCTCCAATTATAATTCTCTCTTTATGAGAGGTGAGTTCGATCTTATGGATAATCGATTAAAACCATATCTCGATTTCCGCTTAAATTTCTTCAATGGAGATATTAATTCGCAATCTGCTCAGATGTTCAATATTGGTACCAGTTACGATATTACATCAAATTCCCTAATTTCTGCTGATGCCGGCTTAACAATGTATCAAAACTCAGATATCTCTGATTCTAATTACTCGAGATTGAACTTTAAAATGAAGATCTCACAGAAGTTCTAAATATGAAAATTATAAAATATATCA
>DAOUVH010000029.1 GCA_030667725.1 Candidatus Cloacimonadota bacterium
CCGGCAACTTTGCGGAAGTTGTCTGCAGTAATTCCCTTAAAAGTAAATTAATCACAACTGCCTCCGGATTATTAAAAGAAGAGATGAAAATTCTGGGTTGTAAACTGTTACCAATTGCAGAGGAATGCAGCGTACAGGCAGGAAATGCTTTGGCTGTTGATCGTGATATCTTTGCTGAAAAGGTAACTGCAATTATTCAGGACCATCCAAATATTAATATTCACAGAGAAGAAGTAACATCTCTAAATGATGAACTCACAATTGTTGCTACAGGTCCGCTTACATCAAAAGAACTTACCGGCGAATTGATAGATTTAATTGGAGATGAACATCTATATTTTTTTGATGCTATCGCTCCAATAATTACGGCTGGAAGTATTGATGAGAGTATTGTCTATCGCAAAACACGCTATGATAAAGGTGAAGCAGATTATTTGAATTGTCCTTTTTCTAAAGATGAATATTACGCATTTGTCGATGCTTTAAATGAAGCTGAGAAGCATGAAGCACATGAATTTGAAAGTAAATTCTTTGAGGATATCAATTTCAATTTTTATGAGAATTGCACTCCTATTGAAGAATTAGCCAGACGCGGGAAAGATACTTTGCGTTATGGTGTGATGAAACCGATTGGTCTGGATGATCCCAGAACAGGGAAATGGCCATATGCTGTAATTCAATTACGTGCAGAAAATAATAAAAAAACTGCTTATAATTTAGTGGGTTGCCAAACGATGCTGAAATATGGAGAGCAGAAGAAAATATTCAGGTTGGTCCCGGGAATGCAAAAGGCTGAATTTGTGAGATTTGGCTCAATTCACCGTAATACATATTTGAACGGACCGCATATTTTAAATAAGAATTTATCACTAAAAAAGAAGCCAAATGTGTTTATTGCAGGACAACTTGCCGGAGTAGAGGGTTATGTGGAATCAATTTTCGCTGGATTGTTAGTTGCGAAATTATTGATAAAGGAAATTGAGAAAATTGATGAGTTACTACCCAATACAACAATTTCATGGCAGCTCTGGAAACATCTTATTACCGAACAGAAAAATTTCCAACCTATGAATGCTAACTTTGGTTTACTTCCTCCATTAGAAGAACGTATCAGGGATAAAAAATTAAGAAAACAGATGTACTCTGAGAGAGCGATCAAAGACTTAATAAGCAGTTCAATTGTTAAGAAATAATCTCGACCTCGACCTTGATCTCGACCTTAGCCTTATTCAATAAAATCGCGAAAGAAATCAGAATCTTCTAGAATTGTTATTCGGTTGATCCATTCCTTCTGAATTTTTAATTTATTCTCAAATTTTTCTAAATCTGTATCATGATCAGGTAGTCGAGGATCAGAACGTCTATTGTCATAGAAAAGATTGTTCTCGATTGAAAAATCAGTTGGAACAAGATGCTCTGCTAGAGCGCATTGATAACCATAATAATCAGGTGAATCGTAAGCAGGGTCTTGCGCGGTTCTCACAATTATATTTGCATTGAAATATCCCGGATTCTCTTCCGTGGAGGAAGTTATTGATGTTCCCATTGCACCGGTTTTATAGATAATATTATTCTTGATAAATCCTCTGGGCTCACCTTTACCTGCATCCCAAAGTGAAATTCCCCATGTAATTACATCTTCTATAATATTGTATTCTACAGTTGCTTCAGCATCTACAAATAGTCCGATACCTTTCCAATACCGTTTCACTAGGTTATTCCTGATCACTGCCTTGGCATTCCAGGTTACACCGATTCCTACACCTCTTCCACCTTGCGCGATCCTGCCGCCTGCTTTGTGAACACCATCAATGATGTTTTCATCAATCACAGCTTCTGAGTCTCGATATAAAGCAATTCCATCCCATGAATTTTTTGTGATCATGTTATTATAAATTCTCAGGATTGAATTCTCCCGTCCGCAGATTCCCATTATACCAACAATATTCTTCTTTATCAAAGCTTGATCACCATAATTCCTGGTAATCTTATTATTGCGTATTATAACATTGCTATTTTTTACAACAATTGCTGCGTCGGTGGCGAATTCGCTTGAATCTCTTATCCCGCCTGTGATTGTAAGATTTTCCAAAATTAAATTTTCACAATTTAAAACAAATAAACCATATCCGGAATTTGTTCTAATTACTGCAGTTTTATCGGAAGGTCCGGAAATCTTGATGTTCTTACCTGAAATTATCAGACCAGCAGTTGCTGAGATTAAAGTGTCTGGGCTTTCACAATTACCACAAGATGAATCTATTATCGCTTCAAAAATAAGCTCATAAATACCGCTTGCGAGTTTCACATTGATATTTTCTTTTGGATTTTGAAAGAGTTTTTCCAATTCTTCAGCAGTAGAGACCCGGAAAGTTTTGTTTGGTTTTGTTAAAATAAAATTCAATGTAAGAAGTAAAACAAACAAAATTGCAGTAATATGATATTTTTTCATGATCGATACAACTCCGTTCTACGATCTAAAAATAGATCATTAAATTCTGTAATTCCCTTATCATCCGATTCTAGTGGATCGATCTCAGTTACAAAAACCGATTCTTCATTTTTATCCATTCTATGAATGATATTTCCTTTTGTATCTACGATCTGACTCATGCCGGTAAAATTTAATACTTTATCTCCGTTTTTCTCTCTTCCGGTTCTATTGGAAGTAGCAGAAAAAACACCATTCTCAATTGATCGTGTGATCATTGCCTGTTGACACCAGGGAAGAACAAGATTGGCAGGATGAGCGATTATCTGGGCTCCAGCTAAAGCCAGTGAGCGTGCTGATTCAGGAAATATCCAGTCGAAACAGATCATCAACCCGACCTTAACATTATTCTTTGCTCTAATAATTTTAAAGCCGGTATCTCCTGCCTTGAACCATCTCTTCTCTTCAAAGAAGAGGTGTGTTTTTCTGTAAATATGGACCGAGTTATCAGGATTGACCAGCATAGCTGAATTGTATATTCCATTTTCTGCTTTCTCGGCAAAACCGATTACATAACTGGTATTGCGTTGTTTAGCGAGTCTCTTAAAAAGGGTTGCAGTTGGTCCATTTACCGGATCTTCGGCAATATTTTGCACTTCCTCTTCCGAATTGAAAAGATAACCACTGGCTGCAAGTTCCGGTAGAACGATCAGATCAGCTGAAATTGGCTCTAAAAGTGATTCCATCTTCGCCAAATTCTTTTCTATTTGCATTAATTCAGGCTTGCATTGACAGACTCCAACCTTAAATTCCATTAACCCTCCAAAACTGCTCGAATGAAAAAAGTGAATGCCGTTTTGTCAATCTTAAATCATTTGGGAATATTCAAGAAAGAATTTATTATATTAATTAAATTATATATATATAATAATTTACTCTTGACAGTAGAACCTTGAAAATTTTATTGAAAATGAAGTAAATAAAAAGCGCATAGTTTTTTTTAGCTGACATTTCTGGTCAGCATTTTTTTGATAAAAAATTGATACCACTGACATCCAGTGGTTTAGTTGTTTAATGGAGGTGTTTTCAGGTGGAACTGAAAGAAAGAATTGAACAGATTGCCAAGAAGGCATGTTTAGATGTAAACGTAGCACTTTATGATCTAAGTTTGAAACCTGCATCCAAAGGGTTGATTGTACTAATTTACCTCACTAAGATTGATGGTGTAACTATAAATGAGTGTAAAAGAGTAAGCCGGATTATATCTGAAATTTTGGAGTCTGAAGATGTTATAGCTGAAAGATATTTTCTGGAAGTATCATCACCGGGTCTGGAACGTGCGCTGAACCAGAAAAAACATTATGTAAGTGCAATTGACGAGAAAGTACAGATATCTTTTGCAGATGGTGAAAATACTGTTACAGCTATTGGGATACTCAAGGAAGTGTTGCCTGAAAGTATAAAGATCGAATTTGAAGAAGCAGTTAAAGAAATTCAGCTTACTGATGTTAAGAAAGCTAAAACATATTTTGATTATAAGAAAAATAAGTGAGGACATTATGAACTCAAACATTATGGGATCCCTTGCCGAATTGGCTAATCTGAAACAGCTTGATAAAGAGAAATTAACTTCAATTATTAAGGAAGGGTTGTATCAGGCGATCTCAAAGAAAATGATATTGGACAATGAACTAGAAATAACTACAGATTACAATACAAATAAGATAATAGCAAGATTCAATAGAATCGTTGTAGAAAGAGATACTTCACTAGGTGAGATATCTTTTGATGATGCAAAGATGATAGACGAAAATCTGGAATTGGGAGATACTATCCCAGTGGAAATGAGTATTACAGAATTTGAACCAAAGGTTATCCGAAATGCGAGAAAGGCGATTCTTGAACGTATCAAACTATTAGAAGAAGATAGGATAATGTTCGATTATGAAAATCAGAAAAATCAACTTGTCTCCGGCAAAATTACAAAAGATGATTTTAACGGTTATCTTGTTAATATTGGTTATGCGGATGCGCTTCTATCAAAAGAAGAACAGGTTGACGACGAATATTTCAAAGTAGGTGATGTGATCCGTTGTTATGTTGTGAATATACGTAAACGTAAGAAAGATGTTATCGTAATTCTATCCAGAACCCGCCCTGAATTCGTGATGAAAATATTTGAATCAGAAATACCTGAGATCATATCCGGTGAAATCGAAATAAAAAAAATAGTTCGAGAGCCTGGAATGCGCACAAAAGTTTCTGTTCATTCTAACAATGTCGAAGTTGATGCAACTGCTGCATGTCTTGGCCCACACGGAGTTAGAATTGAGGCTATAAGAAAAGAACTGAATGGTG
The DNA here is from genome assembly GCA_030667725.1 of Candidatus Cloacimonadota bacterium. Next base: position 4,790 of record DAOUVH010000029.1, read on the forward strand.
AGCTGGTTGATATCGTTGTCTGGGATTCAGCTCCTGAGCAACTGATTGCCAATGCTATTGGTCCGGATCTGGTAGAGAAGGTGTACTTGGCGGATCGCGGAAGATTTGCTAGAATTATTGTGAATAAAGATAACAAGAACTTGGCTATTGGCAAGAAAGGTAAAAACGTGAAACTTGCTGCGAAACTTACAGATTTTAAACTGGATATTTACACAGAAGAGGAATTTGAGGAGAAAATTTCTGAAGAACGTAGAATTACTAGTCATATAAGTGATTTGGATGGTGTTTCTACTAAAGTAGCGGAAGTACTTAAAATCCACGGATATACTTCTGTACAAGATATTTATGAAGCAAGTATTGAAGAACTCTGTAATCTGGAAGGATTGGGAAAGAAAACATCCGAAAAGATTAAAGAATCTTCCAAATATTTCTAAATTCCTAAATTAGAGATATTGATGGAACACGATGCCGAATAGATCTTCAAATGCTGGGCATATTCCACAACGAACGTGTGTAGTATGCAGAAGGAAAACGGATAAGAAAGAGCTGATGAAATTTATTTTATTAGATTCTGAAATTGTGTTTGATCTGAATCATGATGTTGAAAAACGTGGATACTATGTATGTGATGATAATGAATGTTTGCAGAAATTAGAAAAAAAGGTTAAGAAAATATTGAGAAGCAGGTTTGATGATGGGAGATAAAATAATTAACTTATTGCACATGGCAAGAAAAGCAGGGAAATTGAAATCAGGTTATGATGCCTGTGAAAGATCCTGTTTTTCTAATAATGCAAAGTTATTGATCTATGCATCTGACATAGCTGAAAGAACAAAAAATCAATTGCTGAATATGGCAAACGCAAATAATGTTAAAATTGTAGAATTTGGTTCTAAATCTCTTTTTGGAAGAGAGTTTAAGATCAGAGATATTGGCATAATTTGTATTGAAGACACAAATTTCGCCAAAGGAATTTTGCGATTGAATGGTTAAAGTGGAGGATACATGCCGATTAGAGTACATCAATTAGCTAAAGAACTGAAGATATCAACAGCAGCTCTAAAAAAACATCTGAATGATATGGGTGTTATTGTTAAAAGCCATATGAGCCCTATTGATGAGGAAACTGAAAAGAATATTCGTGCTAAGTTCAACGAAGAGTTTGCAGCAGTTAAAAAACGTCAGCATGATAGGAATACTTTCCATAAAAAAATTGTACTAGCTGACAGAAAGAAAATAGAAATCGAAAAAGAAAAGAAAGCTCAGGTTGCCGAAAAAGATAAAAGAAAAGAAGTTCAAAATTTTGTTGAAAAAAGTATCAAGAAAACCGATACACGAAAGCCTAAGAATAGAGATAACGTATATAAAAAACAGACGGGTTCTTCAAAAATACCGAAATTACCTGATGTTCCTCCAGATGAAACGAATAGAAAATTTAAGGATCATGATAAAAAAGCCACTACCGAAAAATCATTTGATAAGAAAGATAAACATTTAAAGGCTAAGATCCAACACTTATCAAAAGGTAAAAGGAAAAAACGTTTTACACCGAATGAATTGGAAGAAGCTGAAATTGCTAAGAACATAAAACAAACATTATCCGATGATTCTTCTAAAAAGAAAAAATATAAAAAAGATAAAGTACAGATTGATCATGATGTAAAAATCGTTGTTAACGAGTTTACTTCTGTTAGTGAATTGGCTAAAATGATGAATGTGTCAGCTTCTGAAATTATTACTAAATTCTTTATGATGGGTCAAATGGTTACTATTAATCAGCGCCTGGATAAGGAATCACTTGAAATGATATGTGATGAATTTGATTTTGATGTTGAGTTTAAAGAAGAATATGGCAGCGAGATACTGGAAGAACAGAAAGTTGAAGACGAGAATGTTGAAACAGCAACTCGACCACCTATAGTAACTATTATGGGTCATGTTGATCACGGCAAAACGGCCATTCTTGATAGGATCCGCTCTACTAATGTTATTGCTGGAGAGGCTGGTGGAATTACACAGCATATTGGTGCATATCAAGTTGATTATAATGAAAAAAAGATCACTTTCCTTGATACACCGGGACATGAAGCTTTTGCTGCTATGCGTGCTCGTGGTGCTAATGTTACGGATATAGCTGTTATTGTTGTTGCTGCAAATGAAAGTGTGAAGAAACAGACCATTGAAGCTATAGATCATGCAAAATCTGCAGGTGTTACTATTATCGTTGCGATAAATAAGATCGATCTTAAAGATGCAAATGTGGATAAAACTATTGCTGATCTTATGAAGCATAATGTAATGTTAGAAGAATATGGCGGTGATGTTATGTGGGCTGTATGTTCTGCAAAAACAGGTGAAGGAATAGATGATCTGCTCGAATCTATTTTGCTTACAACAGAAATGATGGAACTTACTGCTCCTATTAATATCAATGGAGAAGGTATTGTAATTGAATCACGAAAAGATGCACGAAAAGGAACAATAGTAACGATATTAATGCAGAAGGGAAAACTCACTAAATCTGATAGTGTGGTTTGTGGAGCTACCTATGGTCACATCAGAAAGATCGAAGATGAACGAGGACACGAAATTGATGAACTAAATCCTGCTGATGTAGGTGTATTATATGGTTTGAATAAAGTACCTAAAGCCGGTGATATTCTTAATAAAGTAGATGATGAGAAAAAAGCTCGTCAGATCAGTGTGGAAAGAAGAAATATACGTCGAGAACGTGAGAAATATCAATCTAAAACAAATCTTGATAACTTGTTCCAACGAATCAAAGAAGATAAGATGAGCGAGATCAAGCTTATCGTAAAAGCTGATACAGATGGTTCTGTGGAAGCATTGTGTGACTCATTCCAAAAACTAAGTACTGATGAAGTTGTGGTTAATATCATTCGTAAAGCAGTTGGTGGTATCAACGAAGCTGATGTAAATATGGCTTCAGCTTCCGATGCGATTATCATAGGATTTCATGTACGTGCAGGAACTTCCGCTAAAAAACTGGCAGAAGACGAAAAAGTAGAAATTAAATTGTACCAGATCATCTACGAAGCAATTGAAGAAATTGAAAATGCAATGACCGGAATGCTGAAACCAAAGTTTGTTGATAAATATTTAGGAACTGCTCTTGTGAAACAGGCTTTCAGAATTAAAGGAGTTGGGACAATCGCTGGAGTTGCAGTTGAAAAAGGTGTAATCCAAAATGAAGGTGTTGTTAGAGTTTATCGTAATGATATTATAATTCATGAAGGAAAATTGTCTTCTTTGAAACACTATTCTGAAGAAGTTAAAGAACTAAAAGTCGGAACAGAAGGTGGAATCGGGATTGAGAATTTTAATGATATTAAAGCTGCTGATGTTATAGAAAATTACATAGTTGAGGAAGTTGAACGAAAACTTAAGTAATTTTTAGAGGATATTATGGCGAGGATCAGGATTAAAAGATTAGAGAGCGAACTTTTTAAACTTATTAGTACAATTATTAGTTTTAAACTTCAAGATAGTAATCTTACTATGGTTACAGTAACCGGAGTCAAACTTACAAATGATCTGTCATATCTCAGAATTTTTTTCTCTCATTTTGATGAAACTAAAACAGAAGATGTCCTCAGATCTTTAAACAAAAGCAGCGGATTCCTGAAAAACGAAATTGCTAAAGCAAAATTCATGCGGAAAATTCCTGATATTACTTTCGAATATGACAAACTTGAAGAAAATGCACGTGATCTGGATAAAATATTCGCAAAAATTGAAGCTGAGAAAAAGGAAGAAGAATGATCATTAAGAAGTTATCAGATATCAAGAATATCCTTATCAAAGCAGTGAACGATTATTCCAAGATTGCAATATTAACGCATAAAAATCCTGATGGTGATGGCTTCCCAGCTTGTCTTGCTTTACAGGAAATATTATTACAACAGAATATTAAATCAGATGTAATTTTAGAAGAAGAACCCTCTGAAATATATGACTTTCTGAATGGATATGAGCGAGCTAAAGCTTTTTCTGAATCCATGATCTATGATCTTCTGATAATTCTTGATTGTCATGAAGTAGAACGTATTGGTATCTGTGAACCACTCATTCCAACAGCAAAAAAAATAATTGCTATAGACCATCATATCCTGAGTGAATTGATTGATGATGCCGATACATATATTAGTACTTCAACAGTTTCGGCAGGTGCAATTATTTATAAAATGTTTAAAAAAGAAATTGATGATTTTAATGAAAAATCTACAAATTATATTGCTCAAGCTATCTATACTACAATTCTTAATGATAC
>DAOUVH010000159.1 GCA_030667725.1 Candidatus Cloacimonadota bacterium
TCCTTCTTTAACAACTTCTATTGCTCTTTCTGCCAAAGGTTTCATTTTTACGAACCATTGATCGGATAGATATGGCTCGATGATCGTATCACAACGGTAGCATTGACCTATGGCATGTTCATGAGTTTTTATCTCTCCCAGAAGCCCTTTTTCCTTTAATTCTTGAACTATTTTTTCTCTTGCTTCGAATCTACCCAGACCTTCAAACTCTTTACCGGCTTTTTCATTCATCACGCCGTGTTCATCGATAACAATAATTTGCTCTAGATCATGCCGCAATCCGATCTCATAATCGTTGGGATCGTGAGCGGGAGTAACTTTCACACAGCCGCTGCCAAATTCCATTTCGACAAATTCATCAGCAATAATTGGAATTTCTCTATCAACAAATGGCAGAATAACCGCTTTCCCGATCAGGTTTTTATAACGTTTATCCTTGGGATTTACTGCTACGGCAGTATCTCCCAGCATTGTCTCGGGACGTGTAGTTGCCACCGTTACATAACCACTTCCATCCTTGAAAGGATATTTTAGATCCCACAAGAAACCTTTATCATCTTCATGCTCAACTTCATCGTTAGAAAGTGCAGTATGGCAACGAGGACACCAATTAATAATCCGCTTCCCTTTGTAGATCAGCCCTTTCTCATATAATTTCACAAAAACTTCTTTTACTGCTTCGGAAAGTCCTTCATCTAATGTAAATCGCTGTTTTGTCCAATCGCAGGAACATCCGAGCTGTTTGAGTTGTTCAATTATCAAACCGCCTTTATTTTCTTTCCATTTCCAGATACGTTTTATTAATTCTTCTCTTCCAATCTCATGGCGGGTTTTACCCTCTTTTGCCAGTTCTTTTTCTACCATGTTCTGAGTTGCAATGCCGGCATGATCAACTCCCGGCAGCCATAATGTGGGAATTCCTGTCATCCTTTTGTAACGTATCATTACATCCTGCAGTGTATTATTCAGAACATGACCCATGTGTAGAATATTCGTAACATTCGGTGGAGGTATCAAAACTGTGTATGGTTTTTTTGTGTTATCGATCTTGGGCGTAAAATAACCATTATCTATCCAGTGTTTATACCATTTCTTTTCAATCTTTTGTGGTTCGTAACTTTTATTTATTTCCATGTTATTATCCTTTTATTTCTGCCACTGACTTTCACTGACTTTTTTCTGACAGAAAATTATTTCTGTGTAAATCTGTGACTGTCTATGGCAAATATCTATCTTTTATTCCTTACTGTATAGTGCTTTCACTATCTCTATAAACTTTACGTGTGACGGGAAGGCTATTTCAGGTAGCTCATCAAAACTGACATAACGTGCTTCAGCTGCATCATCTCCAGCAAGAAGCTCACCTCCTGTTATCTTCATTAAAAAACCAAATGAGATAACCTTTTCGTATATTGGCGAAAATTCTGTATCATAACCCAATTGAACTATTACTTCACCATCAAGTCCTGTTTCTTCTTTCATCTCATCAATGGCGCATTCAGCAGGAGTTTGGTCTATTTCTACATAACCACTGGGTAATGCCCAACCACCTGCATTGGGTTCAAATTTTCGTTTGATAATAACAATTTCATTTTTATCGTTCATAATAACGCAAGCTGAAGCAGGAATTGGATTCTTGTAATATATCCAACCACAATTTGTACATTTTGGACGCATCTTTTCCTCATGATCATCCTGCAACTCAATTCTGGTTCCGCATTTAAGACAGAAATTTACATCTTGATAAGAATCTTTGTTAATTGCCATTTGTTAACTCTTTACATCAAATACTAATTTACTGATTTTATCAGATTCAATAAAATACACACACTTTTCTATAATATCAAAATCACTTAAATGATCAATTCTTTCATCTGAATTATAAACTACCAAAGTATTCCCGGTAATATTTTCAATTAATTCTATTTTATTTTCAGCAGACATAATAATAATGCTGCTATCTAGCTGTTTATACTTATTTAGAGATATCTGGAATATTGAATTTTCTTTAACATTAGGAAGAGTTTTAAGCTGTTTCACCCAGAATTCTTTACCAGTATCCCGACTAAGACATATTGCTTTTTTCTGTTTGGTGAGAACAAGAATTCTATTCGCATCAAGTAGTTCAATATTGATGAGTTCCTCTTCAAACTGCTTATTCCATTTAATTGTTTCTAGATCTTTACTGAGAACAAAAAGCTGATCTGGACTGATAAGATAGATATTTTTATAATCAAAATACGGCTTTTGTATCAAATCTACATCAAATTCTCTCTCTGCTGTCTTTTCCAAATTAATTTTTTGCTTCTGAAATAAATCAATTTCATAAGATAAATTTAAAATTTCATTAAGAACTTCCTGAGATTGTTCTTCAATATCCAGCATTTTCTGCATTAACTCATTCTTAAGGAATTCACTGTTTCTCTGTTTTTGTATATATTGCTGTTCTGCCAGCCAGTTCTTACCGTAAAAAACATAAACTACCGTCATGATGATGATTATTGCCATGATTAAAGCAATGATTCTCTTTTTGAATTTACTCTTCATTTAGCTCCACCATTTAATAAAACTTCTATAAAAAACTCTGATCAGAGTTGGAAGATGCATTAACATATTTGTGTAAGAGGCATTTGCAAGCGGACAATAACATTCCTTTCTCTTTATTGAAAGCCTCTCTTTTCTCATCGTTTTTGAGAACCAGATCTTCTTGAAATTATAATCATTATCACGCAAGTTTCCCATAGATTCTGCTTTAATACAGCATGACCAAACTTCACCATCAGGAGAGATCTGGGCAGAAGTGACACCTGCATAACATGGGATAACCTGTGTTTTATCCCGTAAGATCTTTTTTACTAAATTATAATACTCAATTCTAAAAGACTGTGTGATCTTGTTCATCCCTTTGAATTTACCATTCTTGATACGATGAATCAAATAATCTATTGCTGTGCAATATGAAATAATATCAGGAGTAATATCGCTCTCCAGTGTATCTAATTCAACGCGTTGCTCTGCGATCTCTGTTATATAAGAATCCGGCTGAAGCTGCATAAGTTCATTGGCAATTCCAGCAAAACCAGCAACATTCAGTTTAGAAATAACAGTATGGATTCCGACTGTAAGATTGTCGATTTGCAATGCTTTCAGTTTTTTAAAAGTATTGATCACTTTTTTATAATTTCCGGGGATGCCGCGGATTTCATCATGCTTTTCATCAATATCATCAATTGAAAGATTAATAATTATCTGGCTTTTCGTGCAAATCTCAGAGATCTGCTTAACATTCTTAACAATAGTATTCGTTAATATTCCATTTGATGGAATATTTATTATTTTTGGTTTGCAGTACTTGTATAACTCACTACAAATTTCTACAATATCTTTACGTAGGAAAGGTTCACCACCACTTAATGTTAGCCAATATGGTGATCTGCCAAGTTTTTTAAAGATCAATTTATATTCGGAAATCGTAAGATCATCAGATTTCTTTTTCCAAATATTACAGGTCTGGCATCTTGAATTACATGTATATAATAAACTTATTGTATAATTCATCGGCATAATGCGGGGAAAACCGAATTTACGATAAAACTTATAGATGAAAATTCTTGGTATCAGTTCCAGCATTATTTCCTAATTTCCTTCTTCAAATTTTTTGTAGAATTAGCAATATCCCATTTAAAAGGATTCTTCTTTTTGATTTTATAATCATACCAACCTAAGAAACGACTGTACATTTCAACTATAGCAGTTCCAAATAGGAAGAACACCTTCTCCTTATCTTTCTTCAATTCCTTAAGTGCTAAATTAAGCAAAAGACCTTTGTTCTGTGAAGTAACAGAATAATCACTATTTTCCATAAGCCAGAGATGCCCAGTTTCTATTCGTCTTCTTTGCTTTATGAAATCACCCAAATTTTCGGGTCCTTTATTATGAACAATTGCGTCCGGAATGTATTTCAGAAGCAGATTATTATCCTTCATAATTGCTTCAATACTTGCTTCATCAACAGCACTTTCCGGTGGGATCTGATCAAATATCTTCCTGAAGGCAACCATCTCACCCAACTTTGGAGAGATTAGAGCCATTTCA
>DAOUVH010000056.1 GCA_030667725.1 Candidatus Cloacimonadota bacterium
CCTGGACAAATACGGGTAATACTAACAATGCGATTAATGATAATAGTATAATTCTTTTCATAGTTTACTCCTATTTCCCTGCTTCCAGTTCTTTTTGATACTCTTGTAAGCTTTTTAATTCTGCTTCCTGATCTGCTAATTCAGCTTCCAAAGTCATCATTTCATTGTTCAAGGTGTCTGCTTTCTTCTCTTCTTGGATCGCTTCTTCTTCTGCTGTGTCCAACTGACCCTTTGTCACCGGTGCTGGTGGAGGTGCACATGCAGAAAGAAGGATCGAAAGAATCATTACTACAACAAAAATTTTCAATAAATTTTTCATATCCTCTCCCTTTTTTTAATTTCTATTAAATTAATAGTACACTTAATTAGTTTAATTGAAATATTTGTCAAGTACAAAGCTTTTTAATGCTCATTTAGATTTGTTTTGTCTTTTAATAATTAGTATTTACTATTATTAAATTGACATATTTAAAAGCAATTATAAACAAATTTTTAGTTTAGTTGGTTTTAATTAGTATAAAAGTAAAAATATTAATCAGGAATATTAATTTTGTAATATGAATAAATTTAAGTTAGTTACATTAATATCAATTTCGATAATAACTTCATCAGGATTTGCCAGTAAATTCTATGAAGGTCGCGGAGCGAAATGGTTCAACGATTCTCTTGGTGGACTTTTGTATGAAGTTTTTTGGTGCCTGATAATATCTTTAATTCTTATTAAAACTAAACCTTGGAAGATTGCTTTAGGTGTATTTATTATTACATGTATTCTCGAATTCTTACAACTCTGGCATCCAATATTTCTGGAAATGATCAGAAGCACATTTATTGGAAGAACAATTATTGGAACAACATTCGTTCCAAGTGATTTTATTTATTATATTCTTGGTTCGCTTGCTGGCTGGATTTTGCTTGAGAAAATCAGAAAATCTACAAATTCCTAACAGACATAACAGCAATTCCAATAAGTAGAGAATCCTTCAAAGTGTGCCTATCAAGTAAAATTGGTGCATAATCTTTGTTATATGGCTGTAGCAATATCTCTCTACCTTCAGCAAAAGATTTGACCTTCTTAAGTGTAACCTCACCTTCCACGCGTACAATGCAAATTCTATCATCTGCAGCAACCCAGTTATCACATTGTTTAATGATAACTACATCACCATTGGAAATATAAGGCTCCATACTGTCTCCGCTGGCATAAAAGGCGAAGTAGGAATTGAAATCTCCGGAGAGTGTACTTGTATCCATCATAATATGATCAAGTGGTTCAGCAGAATCTATTTCTTGTGGAGAACCACAGCTTACACCATCGAGTATTGGCAAATAAAAATATTCTCGATTTCCCACCGTTTTGATATTCCTAGTAGGGAACATTGGACCTTCACCTGTAATAAGCCAAGTTATATTTATATTAAAAGTTGTAGCCAGTTTATTCAGAAAATCGTAGTTGGGGCTTGTCTTTCCTTTTATATAGCGGTTTATTACAACATTGGAAATCCCGATCTTTTCTGCCAACCCAACTTGTGTGAGTTCAAGTTTTTGTAGAACTTCCTTCATTCTTTTTCCAAATAACATACAACCCTCCAATTCCAACTTAACTACATAGTTAACAAAATAATTAGAAATTAACTGTCAAGTTAAAAAAAAGAAATGGGTGGATATTTCTACAATTTTTATAAATTAGAAGTTCTAACCAACAACTATATTATTTTCTGCTGAATTGTTAACTTCACCAATCATTACTGCCCATTCAATTCCTGCTGATCTTAATTTATCCAAAAGCAAATTCGCTTTTTCATGCGGAACAGAAATTAGCAGACCACCGGAGGTTTGGGCATCGAACATCAACATAAGTTTATGTGCAGCAATTGATTTATTTTGAACCTCAACATGCGGTTTATAATATCGCTCATTCCGGAAAGAACCGCCTGGGAAAAAGCCCATTTCAGCAAGCTCATAAGATTCTTCAATAAAGGGGACAGAATTGAAATCAATTTGAATTGAAGAAGCTTTATTTATCATTTCATAAAGATGTCCCAGAAGACCAAAACCTGTTACATCGGTCATAGCATTTACACCAACCTCAACAGCTAATTCTGAGGCAGTCTTATTCAAGTATTTCATATGAAAAACAGCTTTATCAATAGCACTTTGAGGAGCTTCGTCTGCTTTGATAGATGTGGTGATAACTCCTAATCCCAAAGGCTTTGTAAGGATAATATTGTCTCCGGGCATGATAGTGTTGTTTCTTAATATCTTATTGGGATGAACAGTACCGGTTACAGCAAGCCCATATTTCATCTCAAGGTCTTCGATCGTGTGTCCACCTAAAACAACACCACCGGCTTCTCTAACTTTATCTATCCCACCCCGCAGTATTTCATGCAGGATTTCTTTAGTTAAGTGACAATTATCATAAGCAACAATATTAAGAGCTGTATCAACCTTAGCTCCCATTGCATAAATATCACTCAGACTATTAGCCGCTGCTATCTGTCCGTATAAATATGGATTATCAACAACAGGTGTGATAAAATCAACAGTTTGCACGATGGCAATATCATTCGTGATCTTGTAAACGCCAGAATCATCATTGTCGGATCTATCGACCAAAGTTCTAGCTGAAGTAGGGAAATTTAATCCGTTTAATATGATATCTAAGTCCGCCGGACTCACTTTGCCAGCTCAGCCAGCCGCTTTAACGTATTTAGTTAATTTAATTATATCTTCTTTTTTATTCATCTATTCTCCAATAATTGTATTCAAATGATTTGGTATGTCTTTTATGTCAAGATGAATTCTAATAGATTGTTTATTAGGAAATTGAAAATTAATACTGGCTAGAAAACTGAGATATAATTTTTTTATTATCTTGAATATATTCTTGAAAAAGTTCTTGACAATATAATTGTAAATAATAATTTTGGTTTTGCTTAGATTATTAAATAAGAGTTCTTTTAATCTGGAATGTGAATCTAATAATCATGGAAGAATGTAAAGAAAAGGAGTAGAAATGAAGCCGATAGCATTTAAAATATCAGATCAGCTTGCAGAAAGGCTTGCTGAAACTTATGGAAATCGTAATAAAGGTGCTCAAAGAGCAGTTGAAAGTTGGAGTGTGTTACAAATTTTAACGATAATGGAAATTAAGAATATCTTCATTAAAAAGGAACTTAAATATTTAATAGAATTTGCTGAAAATAAGAATTTTCTCTCAATGAATGCAGCAAGTAATGAAATATTCCCTAAGGAAGTTTTACAATATTATACCCTTTATAGTGGTCTTGATATCATTGATTTTAAAGAATTATATAAGAAAATCCGAAAACTTACAACTGCACAAATGTTGTTTTTAAATGATTGGTTGGATAGATATTGGACTGTAAATAAAAGTGAGATGAATGTGAATGAATACATTAAGTTTTTATCAAAGGATAAAGATTAATAAAAATTGCATTTTTCATAGAGGAGATATAAATGATAAAAGAAAATACAGTTTTCATCTTAGGTGCTGGTGCCAGCAGACTCTATGGGTATCCAACGGGATTTGAGTTACGAAGATATATATGTCGACATTTTTCAAATGAATGGATAAGATATTATCGAAATAAACAAAATCCAGATAAAGAAGAAGAAAATCGATCTCTTATATTAGAATTTAGAAATGCTTTTTCGAAGTCATTAAATAAATCAATTGATTTATTCCTCACTAGAAATAAAAAATTTGAGAAAATAGGTAAAATTGCGATAGCTCATAATATTCTAAAAGCTGAGAGTGAAAGTAAGAATCCTCCAGATTTTCTGAATGAATCCGATTGGATCAGTTATTTATTCCACGAACTAACTAAAGAATACACTGATGGTCAGAATTACACAATTTCTGCAAACAAGATTGCATTCATTACATTCAATTATGATAGATTATTAGAGAATAGTTTGTATATAGCTCTTAAAAATTCTTTTACATCAGTGAATCGTGCAAAGATTATTGAAGATATTAAGAAATTAACTTTTTTTCATATTTATGGAAAAATTGCAGATTTGAATTGGGAAGATGAAATCCATGGATTAAGTTACAAAACCAATATTGAAAAGATTTATTCTCCAAATTATATAGATAATATACAGGTCCTATACGATCAAAGAGAAGTTCCAAATAGAGATTTAATTGATAATGTATTAAAAGAAGCTAAGAGAATTTTCTTTTTAGGTTTTGGTTACGCTGATGAAAATTTAGAAGTTTTGAATTTAATAGAAAATTTCAACAAATATCAACGTATTTTTGGTACAGCTAAAGATTTATCTAAAAATGAAATCCAAAAAATTAAAGAGAAATTGAATTCTCGAGCAAATGAAAAATTTTATAATGAATTGATAATAGAAGAATGTGATTGTTTAACTTTACTTAGAAATTATTTGTAACGAATGCTATGGTTTTACTTTTTTTATTCCGTATAGATCTCTTCTATGATTTCGAGTATCAGAATGAACCCAGTTCGAATTTGTCAAGATTGCAGCGGACAGTCTTCGTTTTTCGCTCCGCTTAAAAGTGTCTTTTGGCAAATTCTCTACCTGAACCTGATTTTAAATATTTTTCAAACCTGAGAGCCTTCTCTTTTGAATTAAAAGTAAAATAGTTTTTGTATTCCCAAGGTCGAAACTTAGCTGTGTGCGGGCATCCGCCTTCGTTGTGTTTTTTCAATCTATTTGCTAAATTAGATGTACTTCCAGTATAGAAATGATCAGGTTTTTCCTGCGATTCTAGAATATAGACATAATAAAAATTACTCATTAATGGCCTGCCGAGTCGTAGTCTTGGAGCGGGTTTATTGAGATTGTTTAATATAAGAGACCGCCTTCATTTCATTACGGCGCGTCAGTCTTCGTTTTTCGCTCCGCTTCAAGCGAAGACTGGTGGAGGTGGCGGGAATCGAACCCGCGTCCAAAGATAAGTCAAAAGCCGAATCTACATGCTTAGCTGTTTTTAATCTCACTTCCCCGCAGGAAAACAGTCAAACCAAGCAGGAAAGCCAGTCTATAAGTTTTCGAACGACATTATAGACATCTGCCGTTTATAGTTGCTAATTATGGCGGTGATCTGCCGACTTAACAACAAAGTCTGGCAGGACCGTAGCTGCACTTAGGCAGCTAATGCAAAATTATCTTCTGCTTTTATTTGTTTATCACCGTGATTAACGAGTAGGTAATCTTCTCGGCATGCATCAGCAATCCCCTTTATCCCTGTCGAAACCAGGGCACCCCCGTATATTTATATAATGATCTATTTATTGGACAAACTAATTTGGAAAGTTCTGATGTCAAATGAAAAGAAACCTAGCGAAGGTAACTTGAAACCTTGCAGATGGCTGGAAGCCTTCGCATGGTTGGGAATAATCATTCTAAGTCCCCATTTGCACTTGTCCGGTCGGTTCTCGTTAACAAGTTGAACTTGTTAACGCAAATACTTTGTAAGTTTTACTTACGAATTTGAATATTATCTTTGGAAGTACAACTTCAGGATCAATTATGTTCGCAAGTACAACTTGCGAACAAGATATCCATCATTTTTTCTCTTGCTTTTAATACCCTTCGCAAGGCTTTCAGCTATTGCGAAGGGTAAATAATCGCTTCTTTATAAATCTCAATCACATTTTGAAGTGTCTTTTTCCATGCATAATTTTCAACTGCATATTCTCGAGCGTAAACTCCCTTTGTAAGTTTTGTATTATTTTTCAATTCTTCAATAATTGCCTTTGCAAGTGCATCTACATCTTCCATCTCAATAAGTTGTCCAACTTCATTATTCACAAAATCGGGAAGACCACCGGCATTTGTGGCAACTACAGGAGTTCCGCAACCAAGAGCCTCTATGGCAACAAGTCCAAAAGGTTCTATGCGGGAAGGCACTACAGAAACATCAGCAGCAGAATACAATGAAGCAACATCTTCTTGAGTTTGATGTCCCAGAAAATAGACATTATCCATTTTTAATTTTGCGGTTAATTGTTTCATTTCATTCATTAACTGCCCATCTCCAGCTAAGACAAAAACCACTTCAGGAATTTCATCAGTAACTTTGCGGGCTGCTTTTATTAGAATATCAATCCCTTTGAAATCGGTGAATTTCCCAACAAAACTTACTAATTTCTCAGGAACTGAATCTATTCCGAATTTCTCAAATATTTCTTTTTTTGTTATGTTTTTAGGTTTGAACATATCGTCATCAAAGCCATTTGGATTCAACTTTAGTTTTTCCTCAGGTAATTTATACAATTCCAAAGTATCATTGTGAACTTGACGAGAGATCGTGATGATCTTCGCTGCATTTTTTGCTCCTTCCAAAGCATAATTATGATAACGGTTATCTTTCTTAAACCCCATCAGATCA
>DAOUVH010000197.1 GCA_030667725.1 Candidatus Cloacimonadota bacterium
AACTTATCACTGATGGTAAATCTTTATTTCCAGCACATTAATTACAAATTTGCTCAACAGGAAGCAGGAAATTTTGCAGGAGAATACCTGAATTCTTATGAGGTGGATTACAATTTCTTCAATCCACGCTTTGGTATTAATTATAACTTAAACGAGAATTTCAATATTTATGGGAACGTTTCTCTTTCCAGTCGCGAACCTACCGATGATGAGCTTTATAACCTCTGGAAAGGTCCTGATGATCTGGGAGTTACTCCTCAATTTAATGAATCTGAAATTGTTACCGACGAAAATGGGGATACAATAAGAGTGGAGTGGAGTGAACCATTAGTTAAAGAAGAAAAGCTCACTAATTACGAATTAGGAGCTAACTATTATTCAGGTGTATTGAGTCTTAAATTGAATTTTTTCTGGATGGACTTTAAAAATGAAATAGTAGCTTATGATGAATTAGATGATGATTGGTGTAATATAAGAGGAAATGCAGAAAAAACAGTACATCGCGGTATAGAATTTTCCGGAAAATATTTACTCCCAGTTAATTTGATATTCTCAGGCTCGGTCTCATATAATGATAATTATTTTGAAGAATTTAATCCTTTCACCGGCAGTGGTGATTATGATTATGATGGAAATAAAATTGCTGGTTTTCCCGATATTATTACCAGTTGCAAACTTTCCTACAGAACAGAACCACTGCAGTTCTTCACGCAATTGCAATATGTGGGAAAACAATTTTTGGATAACACTGAAAACGAAGACCGCACTATCGATCCATTCAAGGTCGTGAATGTTGGAGGATCATTCAACTTAGTAAAACTCTTTGGTAAAAGCGATCTACAATTGAATTTGAGGATTAATAATATTCTGGACGAAAAATATGAAACCGCTGGTTATTATGACCCGTGGGGTGGACCTGATGAGAGCGGTGGAGATTATTATTGGCCAGCTGCTGAACGGAATTTTATGGCAGGGATTAGAGTGGGATTTTAAGTGCGGGAAGACCTTACGAATGGTTTTAAATCTGCCTAAGGCAGATAAACCTTCGTAATGGTTGAAATTGTGAAAGAACCCGACTCGGATTTATTGCCTGGTAACAAGGTATGAGTTACTTATCCCAAGATAATTTAATAGTGAATGAATTGAAGTTTTCCCAATTGTCTGTATAAGTAACATAACTCACCTGTTGTAAAGAAGTATAATCTATTTGAATTCTAATGGGATAATTAGTTAGTCTTTGGATGGGAATATCAAATCCAAAACCATAGGTGAAGTCGGAAAGTTGGTCTTTATTATCATCTTGTTCATGATCATCTATATTTTCATAATAGAATCCGAATCTTAATGCAAACATTTCAAAAAATTTAGTTTCCAGTCCAAGATGAAGACCATCCCGGTAATCATAGTTGAATAAATATTGATATTCAGCTTGTCCTAAAATCTCAAGAGTTTTCATTTCCGGCATTAATTCTGCCAGGTTGGGTGATGTGTAATAACTAAATCCAAAACGGGATATAACGGGTAAATCTACATCAAAGTCATCATATTTGACTTTTGAAAAAGTTAAGTTTGTAACACTAACACCAAGTGATAATTCATTTTCTGAAGCAAAAGATGTAGGTAATTTGTGTTTATAAATTGATCCTACATCAAAGAATAAAGTACTATGAGGATCATCAACATAATTCTCGCTAAAATAATTGATGTTCCATCCAAACGATAGGTTGTTTGACAAAGGAGTAGCTAAGGTTAAGGTGTAATTGGATAAATAAGGAGTTACTTTTTTATCCGGTTCAAATGTTTGCTCATTATACACATAATACTCTTCTCCGTATGATACAAGATTAATATTTAATCCAATTGTAAGATATTGGATTAGGTGGTAGCCCAATCCAAATTGGTAATATCTGGCTTTATCAATCCCATAATAGGGGCTGGAAGTAGTGAATTTAAGATCAATGAAATTGATATTAGCTATTCCAGCAGGATTATAAAAATATGCGTCCATATCCCCATCAATTGTTACATATCCCCTACCCATTGCTTCTGCTCTTGAACTGGGATGCCGACCAAAAAACAGTTCTGAATATGTTTCTCTATAATCTGCCCATAAAAAGCTTGAACATAATATGGAAATTATCAATAACATCCAAATTTTTTGATCTTTTATTTTAGCTCCTTATATGTTATCAAACTACTTTTCTCACGAACTATTCATATATTTACGTTTTAGATTTTTTATTTATTAACTTAATACACTGTAAAGTATTGAAATAAAGAAAAATATGTCAAATGTTTTATTTTTCAGATCCGATCGGAAATTATCAAGTCCAGCTTATAACCGTTCCCGCAAAAAAAGGTTGGATCATACCGGGTTTCAGTTCTATGAGCAGAGCACCGCTTTTGTTGATGCCTTTAGCAATACCGTTAAATTTATCGAAATCGGTATCCAGTTCAATTTTGCGTCCTTTCAAAAGTGAATATTCATTGTAATATTTCACATCCAGGTCTCCCTCGATAAAGTCGGGTAGATAACTAGCAAAATTATCAAATATCTTGGTAACCAGAAATTTGTTATCGATATTGATATCCAATTCTTTCCTCAGAGAAATGGCAAGCTCATTTAATTCAAGTGGCATTTCACAAACATTTGAATTCAATCCGATCCCCAATAGATGATATTTTTCTGCTTGCAGGTTGCTGGATAGAATGCCACAGAGTTTTTTATTGTTCAAATAAATATCGTTTGGCCACTTGATCTTCAGGTTGCTTATTATTTCAGGAAAGAGCAGTGTAAGTGCTTTGTGGATGCAGATACTTGTGAAGATAGTGAAATTGGAAGAAACGGTTAAACCATATAAACTAGCTGTCATCCAGATGCCGCCATCAGGTGAGAACCAGCGATTTCTATTTCTTCCTATCCCACCGGATTGGATACGAGAAATTACCAGGAAATTCCCTCGAGCGGTTCCATCTTTGATCAGCTTTTTTGCTTTTAAGTTTGTACTTTCTATTTTATCGAAACAATATATTTCATCGAACAAGGGATGTTGAAAATCTTTCATATAATTTACTCTTTTATAATATTAACATTGCATCACCATAGCTGTAAAATCTGTATTTTTCATTCACTGCAATTTTATAGGCATTCATAATATTCTGGTATCCCGCAAGTGCAGAAACCAGCATTAAAAGTGTGGAATACGGCAGGTGGAAATTCGTGATCAATCCATCGGTGATCTGCAATTTCTTTCCCGGATATATGAAAATATCCGTCCAGTGTGTACCTGATGTTAAAATTCCGTTTTCTGCAAAACTTTCCAGCGTTCGGATGGATGTAGTTCCCACAGCTACTATTCTTCGACCTTGGCTTTTTGCTTTGTTTATCTTCTCAGCAGTTTCTTGTGTGATCCTGCAGAATTCGCTATGCATTTTGTGTTCAACGATGTTTTCAGTTTTAACCACTTGGAAAGTTCCCAATCCCACGTGAAGAAGGACTTCTAAAATTTCTATACCTTTTTGTTTGAGTTTGTTTAGAAGCTCCCGGGTAAAATGT
>DAOUVH010000147.1 GCA_030667725.1 Candidatus Cloacimonadota bacterium
CACTCACAGCAGAAAAATGCAATCTGCGGAACGCTTGCTTCCGATAATTCCAAATATAATTAAGGAAGATGAGTTCTGGTTATTAAAATTTCATGAGTTGATGAATCGAAATATTATCGATGGAATAAAGAATTCCAATCAAATTAGAATAATAACCGATTACGACATTACACCATATTTGCATCTTGCTGATGTTCTGATAACGGATACATCTTCAGTTGCTTACGAATTCATAATCCTTGATAAACCGATTGTGACCTTTAGAACACAAAGCAGAAAGGATAAGGGAATTGATATTACACAAGCTTCACAACTGCGAGAAGCTATCGATAGAAGTTTATTAGATCCGCAGGAATTCCATCAAAATAGAATTAATCATTTAAAAGAGATTAACCCAAGAATTGATGGAAAAATTAGTGAAAATCTGATTAGCACATTAGAGAAGATTCTTAATAATAATGAACTGCAAGGCAAAAGAAAACCTTTTAATTTGTTTCGAAAACTTCAAGTTCTCTACCATGAAAAATTCAAAAAGGGATATTTGCGATAATGATAAAAGTATTATTCGATCTAAAAAAAGAATATTATTTCAATTCTTTGCAACCTGTTTATGAGGAATTGAAAAAAGATCCCGAATATGATATTCAATTTTATGTAGGTAAAGATGAGAAACGATTTTTAGGAATTTTTCTACTTCCTCAAAAAAAGCAAATTGAAGAACGACTATCAAAATTAGGATTAAAAATAACTGACCAAATCAGCGGTTTCGATCTCGTGGTTTGTGGAGATGTACTAAAAAAACCTCAACGATATGGAGAAGTAACCAGAATTCATCTTGATCATGGAGTCGGAACAAAAACGCTACGCATCAGAAATATCCAAAAGCAAAAAGAGTATCATTATCATGTCTTTTTGGAAGGTCAGTGTTGGTTCGATTACATCAAAAGTCTGGGTTGGGAGAATACAGCGGATTTCCATATTACAGGACTTCCCAAACTTGATCCTCTATTTTGGGACGGTAATTATGACAATGCTGTGTTAACTAAAAAACTCGGTATTGATCCAAATAAAAAAACAGTGCTTTTTGCACCTTCCTACAAGCCGAGTTGTATAAGTTATGTACAATCACGTATCACAGACCTGTTACCAAAATATAATCTGATCGTTAAGTTACATCCCTACAGTTGGGGTGGAAAATATGCCTCACATTCCCAACATAGATTTTATGAAAAACTGGCTAAAAAACACAGCGATGTATTCCTGATCGAAAAAGAAGATTACGATATTTATCCATATTTATTTTTAGCTGACACGCTCATTAGTGATACATCAAGTGTGATCAATGAATTTCTGGCTTTAGGAAAACATGGGATAATCTACGTTTTACCTGAATCCAAATTGAAACACTCAGATGGAATGGAATCTGTTTCAATAAATCCGAAAGACTGGTTGGAAGGAGCATTTCCAAAAATGTATAAACCAGAGGATCTTCTTCCTGCAGTTGAATCTGCATTAAACCCTACAAAGGATATGAAAATTAAATTAAAAGAGCACCGAGAATATTTTTTTACTGGACTTGACGGAAAGTCTGCAGAAAGAGTAAAAGCTGAAATCGATAAATTAATGAAGAATAGAGGTAAGAATGGCTAAACGCTTTAAGGTTTTAATTGATAGTTATCATTTGTATCATCTGCCGCAAATGGAACCTGTAGCGAAATTATTGATTAAGGACCCGAACTTCGATCTTTATCTTTCCACATCATTCAATATTGATATTGAAGAGAGAGAATTAACCCTGAGTATTTTTGATAAAAATAATTGGAAGTATATTCTTGGAAAAGATGAAGAAGATCGCAAAAAACAGATCATTAAACTCAATCCGGACGTATTTATCTGTGGCTGGGGCAGATATCCAATCCAGGAATTTTGCAGTCCAAAAACTATTTGCTGTATGATCTATCATGGAATTGGGATTAAACCAAGTTATTATCGCGACCACAATAAAAGGCTCGATATCCGCTTTATTGAAGGTTCGTTCAGGGAGAAACAACTAAGAGATTACGGTGTGGAATCTGATCTGGAACTTGTCGGATTTGCAAAACTTGATCCGCTTTTTAACGGTGAGATCGGAACTCAATCTGAATTATTGGAACAATTGGGACTTGATCCTACCAAGAAAACTATTCTTTATGCACCTACTTTCTATCCCAGCAGTTTCGAGATTTTTGGTCTTAACCTCATTAAACTAACAGAAAACTACAACTTAATAATCAAACTTCATCAATGGGTATATTTTAAAAGTAATTTTGCTGGAATGAATTTTAAAAAACAGAAAAAGCTGCTCAGGAAAATCGAGAAACGTTTTCCTTCTGTTAAAATCATACAAGCTGCAAACTATAATATCGTTCCATTATACCGCGCTGCTGATATCATGCTAACAGAAGCTTCTTCGACTATTTATGAAATGATGGCTTTACAGAAACATGTGGTGATTTGTGATTTTTATAAGAAGAAGCTATCGCATATTATAAGTGAGAAGCGAATGTTCAAAAGACGCCTTGATCGTAACATGAAATCGGATCTTTATGATTTCTGCTATCATATCAATTCACCCGAAGAGCTTCCCGATGCACTTGACAAATGTTTTAACGAGCCAGATCCATTCATTGAAATCCGTAATAAATACATAGAAAAAATGCTTTATAAATTAGATGGGAAATCATCTGATAGAATAGTGGAAGCGATAATGAAACATTTAAAAAAAATAGAAAATAATATAAAGGAGAGATAGAAAATGAAAATAGTATATTCGTATTATGTGCTGGACCTGGTTCATAAAGGTCATCTAAAAATGATGGAGAATGCCAAAGCAATTGCCGGGAAAGACGGCAAATCGATTGTCGGAATTTTAACAGATGAAGCTGTAATGGAGAAAAAGGCAAAACCGATTATTTCGTTTGATGAGAGATTCGATCTGGCAAATGCAATTAAATATGTCGATCTTGTGGTAGCGCAGGAAACATATTCGCCCTTGCCAAATGTGAAGAAGATCAAACCGGATATTTTAATGGAAAGTTCAAGTCATACGGATGAGGCGATTGAAGATGCTCGTGAAGTTATGGAGAGTATTGGTGGAAAAGTTATAGTGATACCATACTATCCCTCACAATCATCAACAAATATAAAGGAAAAAATAAACGGCAAAAACAAAACCAAATAAGGGGGAGAAGTGAAGAAAGTACTACTTATTTTCATATTAATTTTAATGATCATTAGTTCATTACAAGCCGAGACGAAGTTCAAGATGGAACTTTGGAATCGCTGGACTTACCAGATGACTGACGGTGAAGTAATAAAAAACGAGATGGCTCTTAAACGGGGCTACTTCCGTTTGGAACCAAAATTCAGTGAAGATATCAAGGGTCGTTTCAATTTAGATTTTTTCAGTAATGAAGTTGCTGATGGAGCAGGTTTAAAGATCAAATATGCCTATCTTGATTTCAATAATTTTGTTCCGCTCAAGGACTCGAAACTTACAGTTGGATTAATGCAAACTTATTTTGGTACGATCTATGAATGGAGTTATCAAACAATTGAAGGGGATCCTTCCGACATATACGGATTCGTTAGTTCTACTGATTTTGGCTTAGGATTCAGTGGTAAAATACCAAATGGTTTTGGCTCTTATAATCTGGGTGTTTACAATGGAGAAGGTTATAAAAAAGTTGGTGATAATATTAACACTGATATGAACTATGCTGTAAATCTCAGAATCACTCCAATTATCGGTGTAACTCTTGGTGGTTCATATATGTTCAGATCAGAGAATGATGCTGATGCAAATAATCGTATAGAGAATAATCTTATGATTGGAATTGGGAAGTTTGCTTTTGGTAATTTTACCTTGCTTACAGAATATCTTCAAAAAGTAGAATCTCAACCAAATGTTGATGATCCAGATGAAACAACAAGTGTTATTTCAATTTTACCTGTTTTCAAAATTAATGATAAGATCGAACTTTTAGCTCGTTATGACATTTATGATCCGAATATCGATGAAGACAATGATGTAGAAAACACCCTCATCGCTGGTTTGAATTATCACATCATGAGAGATGCTAATAATGCTCCCAAG
This sequence comes from Candidatus Cloacimonadota bacterium, assembly GCA_030667725.1. Next base: position 4,136 of record DAOUVH010000147.1, read on the forward strand.
CTATTTATTCAAACGAACTATAAAGTTACACAATACGAAGCAGATGATGAAGAAGATGTTCAAGAGATTTTAGTTCAACTTCGCTGGATATTCTCAGAAATAATTAATAAAAACTAAGGAGGAAACAATGACGAGTAATTCTAACTCAGCTTTAAGGATTAAAAGATGGCAGAAGAAAATG
>DAOUVH010000181.1 GCA_030667725.1 Candidatus Cloacimonadota bacterium
ACGAACATTGGCAGAGTTAGCTGTCTTCCCATTAGGAATAGATCTAAAAAGCGGACTTCACTATTTTCGAAATTATTTCCTTTTTTCTTTTTTAGATATTGTCCATAAATCACAGATGCTAAGGTTAAAACTAAAATTCCAAAAAAAACATACCAATCCAGTTTGCTTAAGATTGTTTTATAATCTACAGTTAATTCAAATTCCAACTAAAACTCCTTTTTCGGCATTACCCGATAAGTCTGAGGGTTGAGTGATATACACTTCTCAGCCAATAGTTTTGGCTCCCCTGTTATTTGAAAATTGAAATTCGGTCTTTAGGTTTATTAGTCAAATTATTTCGAAGAAGTGAGAAATTCTTTGACACACAAAACATGAGTTTTTTTTTCAAACTTGAGTTCGTTCTTTATATTATTGCTGTCAACGGGGTGCTGTTTGGAATTAGCCAAACGGTTGAGAACATACCCTTGAACCTGATCCGGATAATGCCGGCGTAGGAAACTGATAAAATATATTTTAACCACAATTCGGTTTTCTTCCGGATTGTGGTTTTTTGTTTTTAAACAATACAAAATAATAAATGGGGTTGAAATGAAAAAAGTTATTTGTATTTTAATTGGATTGATTGTTGTTTGTGGTTCGGCTTTTGCTGATCAATTAACAGGGAAAGTTACAGATTCACAAACAGGAGAACCAATAGATCAAGTAAGTGTGTATGTGGAAAGTATAAACTTATCTGCAACTTCGGATACGGATGGAGAGTATATAATGAACTTCATTAAACCGGCGATTTTCAAAATTGTCTTTGAACGGATTGGTTATGAAAAAAGAGTTGTAGAACACAATCCATTTGATACTGCTATCTTGAATATACAGCTGACAAAAAAACCGCAGAATATTTCAGGAATGAAAGTATCAGCCACAAAAGCAAAAGATCGTGAAACTCCGGTTACATTTACAAATCTGTCTCAGGAACAAGTTCTGCAAAATAATATCGGACAGGAAATTCCAATGCTATTGGAGGATGTACCGGGTGTGTTTGCCTATTCTGATGCAGGTGGTCTTGTTGGGAACGCACATCTCACAATTCGGGGTTTCGATCAAAAGAGAATTGGTGTTATGATAAATGGAATACCGCTTAACGACCCGGAAGATCACAATGTTTACTGGGTTAATATGCCGGATTTTGTAGAGAGCACATCTGATATACAATTCCAGCGAGGCGTAGGTAGTTCACTTTACGGAATCTCAACTTTTGGTGGTTCACTGAATATGCAGACTAATTCTATTACAAAAGAAAATAGAACAGAATTCTTCTCTACTTTTGGAAGTTATAGTACTTATAAAGCCGGAATAAAGACATCTCAAAAGTTTGGTGACTATAGCACTAATATCCGTTTTTCTAAAATTGCTTCCGATGGTTACCGCGATAATTCTGCTTCTGATCTCTGGTCTGTTTTTACAAATCTTTCCAGAATGGGTGAGAGGTCGATCACAGAATTTAATTTTTATTCCGGACATGAACTAACTCATGCTGCATGGGAAGCTTCTTGGGAAGGCTATCTGGAGGAAAATCATAAGCACAATCCTTACACTTATGATAATTATGTAGATGATTTTTCTCAACCACATTTTGAGCTGCATCACAGCTTTTTTATCAATGAGAAATCGGACGTTAATAATTCCATTTTTTATATTCGTGGGAATGGATTCTACGAACAATATAAATATGATCGTAATCTTTGGGAACACGGTTTGGTAGCAGAAGATAATGATGAAGAAGCAGATATTATCCGTCAAAAATGGGTAACAAAAAATCATTATGGCTGGGTTTCTCAATATAATTTACGTCATCAAAAAGGAACACTGACAGCGGGAACTTATTTCAGTATGTTCGATAGCGATCATTGGGGTGAGATCAAGGAAGTAATTGGTGCAGATAGTCTTGGTATTGATTATGATAGTGGTCAGGATTATTACTATTATATTGGAGAAAAACGATATTTAACTGCTTATGTGAATGAGATTTTCAAACCCATTAATGACCTCTCGATTATGGCAAACCTGTATTTCCAACATATAAACTACTATTTTGAACAATTGGAATCAGGTAATTTCAGAGGAGAATTTCTGAATGCTTATAAAGTGGATTACAATTTTTACAATCCAAGATTTGGAGTTAATTATAATGTGAATGAGAATTTCAATATTTATGGTAATATCTCGGTTTCTCAAAGAGAACCGACAGACAGAGAACTATATGATACATGGTATGGACCAGATGATCTGGGTGTGGTACCTCTCTTTGCTGTTGCAGATACAGTGTTTTCTGATGATGGAAATGTTGAAAAGGTCAACTGGAGCGATCCTTATGTGAAAGAAGAAAAATTATTGGATTATGAAATGGGGATTGGCTACGCAAATGGAATTTGTGATTTGAAAGCTAATTTATATTGGATGAATTTTACTGATGAAATCGTAGCTTATGGTGGTGCAGATGATGAAGGAAGCCCAATCCGAGGAAATGCCGATAAAACTGTTCACCGAGGTGTAGAACTCTCTGTAAAAGTGCAATTACCTGCCTATCTGGAAGTATCCGGCAACTTCAGTTACAGCGATAATTACTTTAAAGAATTTATTATGTACGATTGGGGAGAAGAAAGTGATCTTTCCGGAAATACTATTGCTGGATTTCCAAGTATAATCAGTAATGGAAAACTTGCTTATAAAAATAATTGTTTCAATCTATTTACTCAAGTGCAATATGTTGGGAAACAATATTTGGATAATACCGAAAATGAAGACAGAATCGTTGATCCATTCATAGTACTTAATGTTGGTACAGTTGTAAACATTGCAAAACTCTTCAGCAAAACAGATCTGCAATTGAATCTGAAAGTAAATAATATTCTGGATGAAGAATATGAAACTGCCGGATATTATGACCCCTGGGGGTCTGATTACGAACCTCCCGGAAATTATTACTGGCCAGCAGCCGGACGTAATTTTATAGCAGGATTAAGATTAGGGTTTTAGAATCTGAATCCTTTGCAGTTTCCCTTTTTGTGGAAAAGATGAAAGAGAAGAAGATCGTTTTTCTACGAAAAGCCGACTCTTACAAAGGGAAAACGTAGAAACGCAAGCAGAATTTGTAGAGGCAGATCATTGATCTGCCCGATTTATCTGAAACCTTGCGAATGCTTTCAGGATGCAATGGTAATTTGTTAATGTTCAACCCTTGCGCAGGTCAAAACCATCCACAATGGTTCAAGAGATACATTATTTCCCCGAAAAACTTACATTATCGAATAAAACTGCCGGCATTCTACTGCCAATATTGTGCGGCCTGTTTTCAACAGCTATTACGTTCTTCATGGTCTCATAACTATTTCCGGTTATCATTGCATCTTTCACTCTTCCGATAATCTCTCCATTTTCCACATATAAACCAGGGCTAACTCCTATCGAATAATCACCATTCGGGATATTTCCACTATGAGCTCCCATGGCTCCTTCCAGAATGATCCCGCGGTCGATCAATTTTATCATTTCCGCAAATGAAGTATCACCAGGAAGAAACGTAAGATGAGCTGGACTTGGAGTAGGTTTTCCGGAATAATCGTTTTTAAAACCATGTCCGGTAGATTTCACTCCCAATTTTTGTGCGTAATACAGATCATAAT
>DAOUVH010000113.1 GCA_030667725.1 Candidatus Cloacimonadota bacterium
CGGAAAGATATTGGGTAAAGGGTGTAATGTGAAAATTATCGGATTACCTGAGACAGAGGATCCTGACAGTTACATCAGGAATAATGGTGCAACCAGCATGCAGGAAATGATAGATAATGCAAAATCTCTTACTGAATTCCTAAAAGATGATGAAGTTATTGGTGTTGATAAAAAAGGTAAGCTTTCTGTTCTGTTTGATATCCTTAATGAAATAGAAGATGAAGTTGCTCAGGAACTCTTAATTCAGGATATTGCGAAGACATTTGGAGTTTCTAAGCTGGCAGTTACATCTAAGATTAGAAAGAAAAGAAGAATTGAAAAAAGAGAATTAGAAGAACATTTTGAACGATATAATGACGAACGAGAAATATTAATAAATATTATTAATAATCAATCATTATATAAAAATGTTGCGCAAGAGATAGATTCGAGTTATTTTTTAACTGAAAAGTATAAAAAAATATATGAAATAATAACGGAGCATATAGAAGAAATGGGTAATATCCCTACTTTATTAAATAAATTAGAAGATGAGGAAATTAAACATAATCTAATTGAAATCTCAATGTTAACAGTAACTAAACAATCTATAAATGATGCAATAATAACATTTAAAACTAGAAAGTTACTTTATGATCTTAAGATAATAAATGCTGAGATACTCAATGATCAGACAAATATGGAACTTCATTCTAAGAAAAAAGAAATCAAAAAAGAATTATTAAAAATAAATAAAAAAGTTGTGAGAAAAACTTTGTACTAAGGAGACTAAATGCTTAGTTATAACGAGTGTATTAAAAAGTTAATTCAAATCGGTAGGAAAAATAATGATCTACTTACTTTTAAGCAGATCAATGTTGTTTTGCCCAATAGCCCAATCTTCCTCGATAAGATCGAACAGATCATTTCTGACCTTGTAGAAGAGGGAATCGAGCTTATTGATGAAACTCAGATACGAGTTACCAAGAAGAAGGTTTCCTTAAAGAAAACAAGAGCAACAAAAAAGTTCCAGAATCGGAAATACTATGATGATCCTGTTAGAATGTATCTGGGAGAAATGGGGCGTGTTCCTCTTCTGGATAGAGAAGGAGAAGTAAGGATCGCCAAGAAGATCGAAAGCGGACAGCAGCATATTAATAAAAATATTTTTAAAAGTGGCAGTACTCTTCGAGAGATGGAAAACTTTTTGCATCGCTATCGTGAGAAAAGGGTTAAGATCGATCAAATATTTAAGATCGAATATGGAACCTGGATGGATAAATCTCAGGAAGCTAACCTTGTAAATGAATTTGAACGAGTTATCAGAGAGACTAAAGCAATATTTGAAAAAATCGGTGAGATGATAGACAGCAGTGATATTGATGAAGATGATAGCCTTTTAGATCAGGAAGTAATCGATAAACAGAGAATTGATCTTATCCAGATATTCAGCAATTTAAAATACAATGAAAAACTCCTGAAAAGAATGGTTTATCGGATTCGCAGCCTTGTCGACAGGATCAAAGACAGCCAGAAAAGTATTACACATTTATCTAAGATCAGAAAATATTCTTTAGATGAAATTTGCACATACGGAAGAAAAGCCAATAAATCTGAAGAAGATTATACACTTGTTCATGAGGAAACCAAAATAGAGCCTGATGTATTTATAGAGACACTTCGCAAGATCAAAAATGCCAGAAGAAAGATACGCCGTGTAGAACTTGAAACACGAATGACGGCTGACGAGATGGTTGATCTTCTGGATGAGATAGAACGTGGCGAAAAGATGAAAGAGAGATCCAAGAACGACATGATCGAAGCTAATGTTCGTCTGGTTGTCAGCATTGCCAAACGTTATAATAATCGTGGTTTAGATTTTCTGGATCTTATTCAGGAAGGTAATACCGGACTTATGCGAGCTGTTGAAAAATATGATTATCGTAAAGGTTTCAAATTTAGTACTTATGCCACCTGGTGGATAAGACAGGCGATAACACGGGCAATCGCAGATCAAGCTAGAACGATCAGAATTCCGGTTCACATGATCGAATCTATCAATAAAGTTAAAAGAGCAAGCAGGAAATTACTGCAAAAACTGGGTAGAGAACCACATCCGGAAGAAATAGCAATTGAACTAGACCTTCCAATTGAAAAGATCAAGAGTATTCTGGCAATAACTAAAGAACCGGTTTCCTTAGATAATCCAATTGGTCATGAAGATGAAGATAGTTTGCTGGGTGATTTCATTGAAGATAAATCTACGATCTCTCCGGAGAGAATGGCTGAAAGAACCCTTCTAAAAAAACAGGTTGATGATGTTCTGCGTACGCTTACTTCACGAGAAGAAAGGGTTATCAGGCTACGTTTTGGAATTGATGACGGATATCACCGAACTTTGGAAGAGGTTGGAAACATCTTTAGTGTTACGCGCGAAAGGATCCGTCAGATCGAAGATAAAGCGTTGCGTAAACTACGCCATCCGACCAGAAGTCATGTACTTGAAAAGTTCATAGAGAATTTTAATGTGAAGTAATTTGCACTCTAAGAAATTCTTGACATAAAATTGGGCAAATTTGTTTTTACAGTCTTAAAATTAATAAGCAGGGCCTATAGCTCAGTTGGTAGAGCTTCCGGCTCATAACCGGATGGTCAGAGGTTCGATTCCTCTTGGGCCCACCATATGTACCACAAAAACCGCTCTATGAGCGGTTTTTATTTAATTCTAACTTCCAAAGACCAAACTTCAAATAACAAATAAGATATCCGATCCTGAGTGTGGTTTATTTAATAAATTTTTTAAAAAATTTCTACTTTCTTCCGTTACAATTATAATAGCCCGAAACTTCATGATGGGAAACCTATCGATTTTTGCAACTGAAAAATTTCCAATATAAATTATAAAAGACTTGTTAAATATTTTCACATAGATTACTTTTGTCTTGTTTGGAACAAATATTATATCTGGAGTTAAGCATGTTGTATGAAGAAAGTGACAATTTCGGAAAATACCTGGAAGAATTCAGAATTAGTGATGTTTATAAGCATCGTGCAGAAAAAAGGATCACCGAAAAAGATAATAAACTGTTTTGCCAAATAACAATGAATTATCATCCCCTACATCTTAATGCTGAATATGCAAAATCAACGATCTATAAAAAAATAATTGTAGCTGGAACTTATGTTGCAAGTATCGCCGTAGGTTTGAGTGTGCCCGATATTAGCGGGAAAGCAATTGCTAATCTGGATTATGAAAAAATTATACACTATGCTCCAGTATTTATCGGTGATACACTTCTTGCTGAAACCGAAATTCTGGAAGTGCGGGAATCCGCAACAAAACCTGATAGAGGGATAGTTTTCGTGGAAACAAGGGCTTATAATCAGGATTATAAAAAAGTACTGACATTAAGGCGGCATATATTAATTCCGAAAAGAGGGAAGAAATGAAGCGGTATATTCTCCGCAGTATGATGTTCGTTCCCGGCAACAACGAAAAACTCCTTAGAAGTGCTTCCAAAACCAATGCAGATGCTCTTATATTAGATTTGGAGGATTCTGTGATTGTCGATTCAAAACAGGAAGCAAGAGACACAATTAAAAAAATCCTACCAGAAGGTATCTTTGAAAAATTCCACATATTTATCCGTTTAAATGATAGAGACAGTGGATTCCTGGAAAAAGATATTTCCGAACTAATGTTAGAAGGAGTGACCGGGTTTGTTTTCCCGAAATCCTATGGGGGAGATGATATAATTTTCTTTGAAAATATTCTGGAAAAATATGAAGCCGAGAGAGGATTTAAAAAAGGGATTTTTAAGATAATTCCTCTCCTTGAGACAGCTTCCGCCGTTCTACACGCAGAAGAGATCTGTAGAGCTTCAGAGAGGATTATTGCAGTTGCTTATGGCAGTGAAGATTTCTGCGCAGATATTCAAGGAATCCACGATAAAGAAGGGAAAAGTTTGCTTGTACCCCGCGCTCTTATTGTAATGGCTGCTAGAGCTTCCAGTATAATTCCGATAGATACACTTCATGTAAATATTCACGATCTTGATGATCTGGAAGATAATCTTAAACTAGCCCGAACACTCGGTTTTGAAGGAATGCTTTTACTCCATCCAAAAGAGATAGAACTTGCTCATAAATATTTTGCTTCCACCCAAAAAGAAGTCGAGAAAGCTAAAGAGATGCTTCGTTTAACGGAAGAATCAAGGAAAAATAATACACGTGTAGCAATAATAAATGGAATTTTCATTGGTCCTCCCATGGTGCGAACTGCAAAAAAAATAATCGAGCGGGATAAACTAATTAAAGAATGGGAAAAACATCCCCCTTCGTAAAGAGGAATTAAAGAAAGTTTACCTTCTTGCTTTTTTCATATTTCATTCTCCGTTTGAGAGAAGGACAGCTAGTCTTCGTTAGAGTTTTGCCCTGACAGGCAGGATGAGGTAAAAACCAACAGGAGCATAATTGGAAAAATCAATATTTCAGATCCCTTTCAAAGTTCTGAAAAGATACAGATTCTACAAAAGAAATCAATTTTGGACAAAAGCTCAATGTGAGTTTTACCAGGATGAACAGTTAAAGAAACTCGTCCAGCATGCAGATAGAAATGTTCCCTATTATCGCAATCTGTTCGAAGAAATCGGTTTCAATTCTGAGGAATTCCGTGGTCGTGAGGATATGTATAAAATCCCAACTTTAGATAAAGAAATTGTTCGAACTTGTCAGAAAGAACTTATCGCTGATAATGTCGGCAAGTTTGGGATAACTTGGGATTCCACCAGTGGTTCCACGGGTACTCCGTTGCATTTTGTTCTGGATGAGGCAGTTCAAGCAAATAAAATAGCAGCACTTCTTAGAAGTTACAATTGGGCAGGTTACAAACTCGGGAAGAAAACATTTAGTCTGCAAAGTTATTACTTTCAAGATAAAGCTTACAAATACAACAAATTTTACAACATTCTTCGCTTTGATTCCAACAAGTTGAAAAAGAGTTTCGCAATAAAAGTGATTAAGAAAATTAACCGTTTCAAACCCGAATTCTTCATGGGATTTCCATTTGATATTCTTATGTTAAGTCGTTTTGCAG
>DAOUVH010000297.1 GCA_030667725.1 Candidatus Cloacimonadota bacterium
AGTTAATGGCAGAAAACGTATTTAACGATAAGGCGTTGCAAAATTATCTTAACCAGATAGCTGAAATCGAACCTTTAAGCAGAGAAAAAGAGCATGCACTGGCAATAAAAGCTCAAAAAGGTGATCAGGCAGCTATTGAAAAGCTTGTTACTTCCAACCTGAAATTTGTTGTTAAGATTGCTGCAAAATATCAGAATCGTGGGTTGACTCTCTCTGAACTTATCAGTGAGGGAAATATGGGGCTTATTAAGGCAATTGATAAATTTGATCCGAAATTGCATAATAAACTAATTTCGTATGCTGTCTGGTGGATTCGGCAGAAGATCCTTTTTGCACTCGCAGAGAAAACATCAGTTATCAGAATGCCGCTTGGAAAAGCAACACAGGCAAATAAAATTAAATATGCAAAAGATAAAGTATTCAGTGAAACCGGACATAAAGCAACCATTGAAGAGATCTCTGAGATTACAAATCTTGATGAAAATGCAATAAAAAAAGTAAGCGGTCAAACCAAGAACACACTCTCAATTGATAATGCTGATTTTTCCAGAAATCACAGCAATGTCTCGCTTAGTGAATTGCTTACCGATAGAAGTGCCGTTGATCCTAAAACATTATACTACCGCGAAAAAGTTGAAGAAAGTATAGATAGATCAATTGACTCTCTTGGATCTCGTGAAGCTTATATTGTAAAACAGTATTTTGGGCTGGAAGGTGGAAGATCAAAGAATTTTGCACAGATCGGAGAAGAACTGGGATTATCCCGCGAACGGGTAAGACAAATACAAAAAGCGACATTAAAGAAAATATTAGAAGATTCTTACGATAAAATTGAAAACGATTTTGATAATTTATTGAGTGATTGATTATAGAACGATTAGCAATTTTTATATTTCTTCATCTTCCAAAAATATATTTTCCAAAACTCTATCTTTAGTTATCTTCACATCACCTATTATCTCAACATTCCTGCCAAAATACACATCACCGGAAATCTTAAGGCTCTTGCATTTCCTCAAAGAAGGAATTCCGCCTGCAAATCGCTTTTCAAAATCATTAATATCTTTATAGAATTCGTCGATTAACTCGATATGCGGGACCTTGCCATACACATTAACTAATTTCAATTTATTTTCAGAGGTGAGTTCGTAAGCATCACTTAAAATTGTCAGCATATCAGTTGTCTTTTTTACCGGCGCAAATCTATCACGATCAACTATTATAGCCCGTGAATTAATAAACACGCTTATCGCCGCGCCCATGGCTGATTCCACCTGATAAATTTTTTCACCATCAACTTCCTTTTTATTCAAAATCATCGTGAGTGGAAGCAGATATCTGGTCTCATACAGGCGCTGTTTTAATGCTTTAAGATTTACCCAGAGGTTGTTCGTATTAAAGTAGGAATATCTATCAATATCCTGAAAAAGTTCCACTTCTTCATCCGGACATTGTGCAGTTTCCCTGAGCATAAGCTGTCCTGTTTTTAACTGAGCCAAATGCCCGCCCTTTTTATCCATCTCAGTTCGCTGACAAACCTCCATCATGAAGGGCAAATTTTCCTCAGCAAAGTGTGCTAAGATCTTTTCATCAATAACTGCACCAAGATTATCAGAATTGGAAATAAATGCATATTCAAATTCTTGTGTTATCAGTTTATTCAGAACACCCGAAATCGCCAAAGCTGTATATATTTCACCATGACCGGGTGGATTCCAATTGAGGTTATCGTTTTCATTTTTCAGAGGTGATAGATCACTTTGTAATATTTTAGGAAACTTATTCTGTACAAAGTCGAGTGGGATGTGGGGAAGAGCAAGGTTGCTGTATTTTTCTAAATAGGAAAGTGAATCTTGCTGGGTATTAAAACTGTGCATCAGAAGCAATGGAATATTTTTACCGGATTCTTTTCGTAAGTGTAATATCTGCTGAGCAATAACATCCAGAAAATTATATTTCCCTTTTATTTTAAGAAGTGTTTTTGCCTTCTTTAGGCCCATACTCGTGCCAAGTCCACCATTCAGTTTTATAACAGCGAGTTTTTCTATTGGAACAGAATCAGCAGATTCCAGTTTATTATAATCTATAAGATTTTCTTTTGCAGGAGGCTCAATCTCTGTTTCTGACATCGTTCCAGTTGCGCCTTCAAGAATTTTGTAATATGAATTGGAAAACGACTGGATCACCAGATCTTCCAAACCTGCTTGTTCCATAAGCTTTATAAATTCATTTAAGTAACTTTTCACACTTTCTCTTAATTAGTTTACAAATTTACTTTTTCAGCTATCGAGATATTCTTCTTTCTATTCCCGCCTCTATTACGGTTCACTATCAATTCTCCCAAAAGTCCTATCGAGAAGAATTGCAGCCCGATGATCATTAACAAAGTTGCCAAATATAAAAGTGGACGATTATACAATGGAATGCCAAAACCTAGTTTCATAATGGAAAGATAAAGTGCAATGATGAAACCGATAATACCGAATCCAAAACCCACCCTGCCGAATAAATAGAGTGGACTATGAATATATCCGGTTACCAGTCTTACCGTGAGTAGATCAAGAAATCCGCGTAGATATCGCTCCGAACCGTACTTGGTTTTCCCGAATTGTCTTTTGCGGTGA
>DAOUVH010000191.1 GCA_030667725.1 Candidatus Cloacimonadota bacterium
CATTATTTTCAACGGAACGGGAGAAATTCCAGCTCAAATCCAAAAATATAATAAGCTGATATTACGTGGTGATTATCAAATTAAAAGATTCTCTAACCCGGATGGAAATGCAATGCAACCAGAAGGAAAACTAGCTCTACTTTCAGGAATTGGTTTGCCCAGATCATTTGAAAACACTGTTCTTAAAGCCGGATTTCACTTCGAAAAACACTTCCGTTTTCCCGATCATTATGATTTCAAAAACAAAGAAATCATTAAACAGATTTCAGATGAAGTTAAGTTAAAAAAAATAGATTTCCTGCTTTCCACCGAAAAAGATTTTGCAAAGTTGCAGTTCATAGAACATGATTTGCCATTAGTAATTGTGGAAGTTGAATTTGTGTTGGAGAATGATAATAAATTAAATTTGTAGGAACAATCACCCTTTCCTAAAATATAACAAAACTATTCCAATAACCATGATCAACAAAGCAATTTTCTGTTTATAATTAAACTTCTTTTTCCAGACTAAAACATCCGAGAAAATTCCCAATACAACCACAGAAGCAGCAAACATCGGGTAAACCGTTGTTGCTGGTATTTCTTGTAATGCATCCAGAAAATATTTGGTTGTTAACCTATTTGGAATACCGAGTATCATTCCAAAACAAAAAGATTTAAAATGGAATGATGCCTTCTTAAATACCACAACAAATAAATTGAAGATCAATGCAGAACCAAAAATATAGATCATAAATGGTCTGGTTGATTCTAATCCATATTGTTCATATAATTTCATTATAGAATCAATTGTACCGGTAAAAAGGAAGAGCAGTCCAAGCCAGAAAATACTATGAAATGATTTCGTGTCAGTTAAGAAAGTAAAAGCTAATAAAACCAAGATAATACCAGTAATATTGAGCAATAATATTGGCTCATTAAAAACCAGCAAAGATATTACTATTGGAATTACTACCGAAAATCGCATTGCTCCAACACTCAAAGAAACACCGTTCTGGGAAATATTGTACTGGTAAATAAGGAAAGTAGCAAAGAAAAGAATACCGGTAATTGATCCTATAATCATTTCAAAGTTTCCTGCATCAGAAAGTGGACTTCCCTTATCTATAAAACTAAAGATCGAAGCCAGAAAATAATTTCCCAGAAAAATATGTAAAATGTTAGTAGTCTTATCTTTCTTGAAAAGCGGCAATAAATTGGCAATTGCAACTGACATGATAACACTGAGCAGTAAAGCGATCATTTAAGGAATCCTTATTTTCTTAACTTCATTCCCAGTTCAAATGCCTGCTGCAATTTTTCAGGGAAATCAGTGATCGGCAAGTCTTGCTCTGTAGATTTATTCATAGTACAGCAGGTGAGAGTATGTAATTCCACATTGAAGAAAGGACAAACCCTATCAAAGAAAGCTACTGTTGATTGATAGTGATAGCGATAAGTAACCAATACAACAAAAGTTTTATCTTTGAAACCATTTCCCATCACTATCGCTTCCATTCTGTCTAGTGCAGCTTTCATCTGAGCCGTCATATAACCCCAATACATCGGAGTAGCCCAGACCACAATGTCGGCAGCAGGGAAAGCATTGTAAATCTCTAACATATCGTCTTCGGTTTTGCATTTGTGTCCAATTGATGTAGCACAATACAAACATCCCTGACATGATTTAATGCTCATTTCATTCAGATAGAAATGAGTGATCTCATTTTTCCCGACAGAATTTAATCCATCAAGAAAGTGCTGGCTGAATATATCGGAATTTTTTCCTTTACGGGGACTGCCATGCAATACGATCACTTTCATATAAATTACCTATTGCAGTTAACTCTTGAACAAGTTTTTCTGCTTGGATGTATTATTCAGACAGTAGTGTCTGAGTTACGCGTTATTCCAAACGAACTAAAAATGTGTTTTGAATAATCCATAAGTTTTCAAAAAATCTATTCTAACCATGTAATCAGTCTTTTCCTGTTCATTTTGTAATTCACCACTTGGGAATTTTGTTTTATTGTATTGGAATTGAATTATGTTCTTATAGTTTAAATTAATACCAAAACCAGATGTGTCACCGACCATTTCTCCTGCTCGGTCAACATACTGTCCTTTTCGAATGTAAAAGATATCAAAAAACGTAAATTCATAACCCTCTCCCCAAACACCTGGATTAGATTCATCTCTTTCACCATATTGAGCATTATCCTGACTATAATATACTGAAAATAGATTATCAATAAAACATCGTATATTATCATTCTCCATTTCCGGTATAATGCTCAAATCAATTGAGAATTTACCGGAAAAAGCACTTCGTGTTCCATAGGGCATAGGATCTGATTGTGATTCGTTTATATAGGAAATTTCTGTTCTCTCATCATTTAGATAATATATTCCCGCGGTAAGATCTAACCGATAGAATTTACCTGCAGCATTGATCTTATTTAAAGGACTTATCCGAAAGATATAACCAACTCCAGATGAATGTGTCTCTCCAGCCCCCTTCACGCCTGGTGGAAGACCACCGGTTCCCTCAGGAACTAACTCACTAATAATATTATCATAATTATATCCGATTGAAATATCTCCATAACATTGCAAAGAGCGAAAATTCTCAATATTAATAAAATTGGATACAAACTCTATAGTGTTTATACCCACTGCAAATTTTGAGCAGGCATCATAAGATTCAAAAGTTCCAATAACATTTCCATATTCATCCAACATAGTTTGTTCACCATAATCCATAAATGTTCCCCAATGACTTTTGGTACTTGGAGCGGGAAGTAGAATTCCAATCCCGTTCCAACCATAACTTATATATGAAGATTGATGGTACATATCATGAAACAAAGTTTCAAACCAAGGATCATCGGAATATCCGTAAGCAAAATTCTTATGATAGCCAAGTTTAGCGGGATTGCTCCATACACTCAAAGGACTTGTATTCCAAATATTGGCAGTGCCGGAACCGAGTCCAAAAGCTACATCTGTTGCTGAAGGATTGATCATAGTAAAAATACAAGCAAACTCACCGATTCCCAAAAGGCTTGTAAGCAATAACAATAAAATTATTAAGAATATAAGCTTTTTCATTTCTTCCCCCTATTTATTAAAATAACTTTATTATAATATAATGAATCTTTGTAGGGACGATTACCCTTAATCGTCCGACCATGCGGTCAATTCGGGGAATTGACCCTACTTCTTCCCAAATAAACTAAAAATAGGAACCAAAGCTAAAGATGATATCATTCCCACACTGGCTGCCTGTGGTACCATTTTGGCTCCCCACAAAACAAACAGGATCAGGCAAATTCCAAGACCACCAACTGAACCGACTATCGCTCCTATGCGAGTTATTTTCTTATTGAAAATTCCCCAGATGAACGGTCCCAGAAAAACAGAGGCGATTGCTCCCCATGATATTGACAATATCGTAACGATCACAGCAGGTTTCAGAGAAGCCAGTATCATGGAAAGTAAGATGAAAAATGCACTACCGATTCTCACCAGGGAAGTAAGCTGTTTATCGTTAGCATTTTTATTAATGAATCCTTTATAAATATCTTTGGTAATGGATGTGCTGGAAATGAGTACTAATGATGCCAGGGTA
>DAOUVH010000133.1 GCA_030667725.1 Candidatus Cloacimonadota bacterium
AAACCCTTTGCCATAGCATTCATACTATTCAATATACTGTCACCCAGAGGTTTCATTTTTGCCAGGATGATATTTTTTAATAGTGCAAGCTGATTATCAGTAGTTGCAATCATAATTCGGAATGCTTCTTCGGTAGAGCCAGCACTATTCATTATTTTCTTTAAAACTTCGTCAAAGTCTCCACCGGCTTCTGTAGCAACTGCAAGAAGTCCACTCAAACCTTGAACACGTGGGAATAATTGAGCAAGTACCTCAACATTTCCCCCGGCATTTTCCTTTAATTCTTTAAGGAAATATGAGAATCCTTTTGTTTTTAAGGTTGTAAGATTAAATTCAATTCCCAACTCTTTTGCTTTTGCCTTTGTTTCATCTTGCTGTTTTGTTAAGGCAATTAGCATTCCGCGAACGCCTGTCATCATTTCACGAGTACCAAGAGTTTTTACACCCTTTGCAATTATTGCCATCAAATCATCAAATTTCATCCCAGCTTGCGCTGCTAATCCGGTTACGGTTGTTATAGAAGGTCCTAGTTCTTCCATCTTGGTTTTACCAAGTTTAACGGTCATAAACAGTTTATCGGAAATGTTCTCAGCAGAACCAGCGGCATCACCATAGGCATTCATGATACTCGTTATTGCATCAGCAGCAACAAAGGTATCGGTTACACCGGCAACTGCAAGTTTAGCAGATACAGCCAGCATATCCATTGCTTCTGCACCGTCATAACCTGCAGAAACTATTTGATAATATGCTTTAGCAAGTTGATCCGCTGAATCAGGTACTTTTTTCGATAGATTTATTATTTCCTGTGATATTCCTGCAAAATCGTTCTTAACTGCATCTGATATCGTTTGCACTTCCTTCATTGCAGTTTCAAATTTCTTAGAGAAATTGTATGTTTCTGAGATTGCTTTTTTAAAAGCTAATCCTGCAGAAACACCTAATCCAAAAAAAACATCGGCTTTAGTAATAGTGGATGTAAGTCCAGCGATAATCCCTTTGGATTCCTTTGCACCTTTTTTTAATCCAGCAGTACTTATTCCGGTTTTCCAATATAAGGAATCGCTCCCCTGCACATTTAAACTCACGCTACAAACCTCTTCAATTTAAGTTCTTTGAAAAATGTTATCCAATTGTCTCTATTAAAATTTGTCTTCATGTGACAAACCCGACATAAGCTTATTAAATTATCTGGTAAGTTGTTTTTTTTATCATAATCTATGTGATGACATGATAGTTTTTCATTGTTTTCAATCTCAAGCATTCCACATATTTGACATTTATATCCATCTCTTTCTCTAATTAATTCTTTAAATTGTTTATTAAAATCTGCACTATACGGTTCAAAAGAAATCCCACCTAACCATCTTGGTGCTTCTTCTCTTGTTCTACCATACATTGAATTATTTTTACCTTTTTTGGATTCACTCATTTTATTTTTATGTTCATTAGAAAATTTTCTTCCTTTACGGTAATTGCTCATTTTTTGCTTGGCTTCCTCTTTATGTTTGTATCCTTTATGACTATTACTCATTTTTAATTTTGACTCTATAGAATGCTTTCTTCCAAACATAGGAGATTTGTTATTTTGGAAATATTCCTTTTGAATTTTACTCATATTTGTTTTTGTTTCTTCTGTATGATGTTTTCCATAAAAGGGATTATTTTCTCCTTTCATTTTTTCTTTCTTGTTTTTTAATTGTTCATCAGTAAGATTAATTTTTTTCCCTTTCTTTGATATGCTTATTTTTCTTTTTGTTTCATTAGAATGGTTTTTCCCATACATAGGACTTTTCTCTCCAGTCCTTTTTTTGGCAGCATCACTCATTTTTTTTAAGGTTTTTATAGAATAAACCCCTGTTTTCCCTTTATTCCATGGTGGATTATAATTAGCCATAAATTTATCCCAACATTTTGCTTAGATCATTCGGGTTTGAAAGATTGATATCACCAACAATATCATCATCTTTTTTCTTCTTATTTTTTGGTATGCTTAAACTATACATCATAAGATTAGCCCAGGAATGCTTCCAGAGAATATCCTCGAAAGATATATTAAAATATTTTGCTATATTGCCTATTTGCTGCCAGGTGTTACCTTTTTCACCACTTTTTTCTTCTTGGTCTCGGTTACTCTCAGACCCTTGATCGAGACCAAACATGCGAAAAAATAGGTTATATCCATTTGCTGAATGACAATTCCTAGTATTTTTGAAACTTCTCTATCGTTCAAATTAGAAAGAATGTACCTGGTTAAGCTTTTCACTTTTAATCGCTCAAAGAAACCAATCAGCTTATTATCACTGAACGGTTTATTCCAGATTGCCAGTGCAATTATTTCAGCCATTTCATAGGAATATTTTTCAATCTGGGAAATTGCTGCTTCCAGGAATGTTTCATCTTTCTTACTTTTCAAATCAAGAGATTCAATACCATTAATGATTTTTGAGATCTTCAAAAGGGATCCCAGGCAAATCGGATATATTCTAAACCGTTTTTCAGGCTTTAAAAGGTGTATTTTATGCCAAAAGGAAGGTTTTGTTATTGTAACTGCAAAATCAATGCCTTCCTGCAGAATTGTATCGGCAATATTCTTCTCTTCCAAGATATTCTCCTTTGTTATACTTCCACCAAATTAGTAATTGTGTATGGAGCCAATGGATCACCGTCAGCAAGTGTATCATTAGCAGTTCCAAGAACATCTCCAGTTACATTTCCATCCCAGCCATCGCTTTCAAATACCCAATCTGTGAAATCGGTTGTTCCTATCGATCCTAATGCTCGTATTGCAGCCTGAATTGCAGCTACATTATTCTTAGAAGCAGTAGTATCAGCTAATTGAATGAAGGCATGACCTTCAACTGAACCAGAAACGTCCAGAGCATCACTTGAATTTTGAGTGATAGTAATTTGACAACCATTAATCCCGCGTGGATTTGTAATATCGAGTATTTCAGTAGTATCATCAATTACCTGAGCAGTAGAAACAGTTATCGTACCTATGGGTTTTGCAACCTTTAATGAAGCTTCGATAATACCTGAATCAGGACCTTTGAAAGCACCTGTTAATTTGGCAATCACTAAGACTTTTGGAATTGCAACTACCGATGCGTGACCTTCAACATATTTACCAGTTATTTTCACGCTTTGAAATTTCTTAACTGTTTTGATGGGTGCTGTCCAAACAACAGGCGGTCCCGGAACAGAAGTACCACCAAGAAACAAGATGAGATTTTCTGCTTTTGTATCGCGTGTTGCTAATGCAACAGATTTAAGTCCGCCTTTTGCAATATCCGTTATGTCAGGCTCATCTGATTTTTCAATCATTACTTGAATGATTTCCGGTTCTGTAACCTCAAATATTACGCTATCGGGAACGATAGCATCGATCTCTGTAAGAGAACCTCCCATTGCTCCATTTGCACCGCAATCCCCGATTTCAATTTTTTCGTAGCCATGTATTCTATATTTTGTAGCCATAATTTACTCCTTAGCAAATCAGATCCCTTCCCTTTTATAGAAAGAAGGGATCATAATTTAAACTTCAACCAAATTCGTAACTGTATAAGGTGCTAAAGCTGCACCAGCAGCATCAACCGGAGTTGCAACCTTTAATGAAGCTTCGATAATACCTGAATCAGGACCTTTGAAAGCACCTGTTAATTTGGCAATCACTAAGACTTTTGGAATTGCAACTACTGATGCGTGACCTTCAATATATTTACCGGTTATTTTCACGCTTTGAAATTTCTTAACTGTTTTGATGGGTGCTGTCCAAACAATAGGCGGTCCAGCAGCAGAAGTACCACCAAGAAATAAGATGAGATTTTCTGCTTTTGTATCACGTGTTGCTAATGCAACAGATTTTAAACCACCTCTTGCAATATCCATAATATCAGGTTCATCAGCACCTTCAATAGGAATTTCAACGATTTCCGGTTCGAGAACCTCAAAAAGAACGCTATCGGGAACGATAGCATCGATCTCAGTTAAAACTGCTCCCATTGCTCCATCAGCACCGCAATCCCCGATTTCAATTTTTTCATATCCGTGTACTCTATACTTTGTAGCCATAATTTACTCCTAATTATTGTTTTCAATGTAACAATTCAAACGAATTGAAACATAACTCATGTTTTTTTGATCATAATCGTTCATCACATTTTGACTTACGATATCGAATTGAAAATAAGTTCCCTTTATTTTAACGTAGCTTTCCAGCACTTCAAGAATAGTTGCTGCAATTTTTTTTAGTTTTTTGATATTTTGAGTGCCTGTTTTAGCAAAATTTTTACAGTAAGCATTAATGATTGCAGTCATTTTTTGAGTAGCCTCAGAGTTGATTGGTAATGAAAGAATTACAATATCCTGCTTTTCAGAATTTAAAGGCTTTTTAAATTGGTAAACAGCACCATCGATTTCTGTTTTTACTGTAGGTACATTAATGATATCAAATAAATGATCCACTAAGTCAAACGTTGTTTTCATCAATTAGCCTTTAATTTTTCCTTAAAGTAACTAATAAGTTTCTCACCGGACGGTATTGCAGCACTGATTACACTTCTACCGGTACTTTCCACGGCTGCAGCATATTCCATGCCTGCAAAGACAACTAGAACAGCTCCGTTTTTATTCTCATTAACTACTTCATTTGCAATATCTTTTGCTCGTGCTA
>DAOUVH010000196.1 GCA_030667725.1 Candidatus Cloacimonadota bacterium
AAAATCCTTAAGAAAATAAAAGATAAAGATGTAGGAATAATAGTACGAACAGATACGGAAAGTATCAATGAAGAAGATTTCAAACGAGAATATATTGGAATCGAAAGAACCTGGAAATTAATCAATAAACAAGCTAAACATGCTAAACCTCCCGCCTGCATTTATGATGAAAATGATCTATCCTTTTCCCTTGTACGAGATATCTTCAATTCTTCGATAGACAGGATGGTCGTTGATGATAAAAAAATGAAGAGCAGAGTCGTTTCCAAATTGAAAGATATAGCTCCCGAATTAATTAGCAGGATAGAATTATATCAGGAAGAATCCCCCATATTCAATGCTTACGGTATAGAAAAAGAGATCGGAAATATCTTTAAATCGAGAGTCAATCTCCCCAGTGGTGGTAATATTACCATCCAACAAACTGAAGCACTTGTCGCTATCGATGTGAACACCGGTAGTTTCACCGGTAAAGACAACTATGAAGAAACGATTACAAAAACAAACATGGAAGCAGCCGTTGAAGCTGCACTGCAAATTCGCCTGCGAGATCTCAGCGGTATCATGGTAATTGATTTTATTGATATGAAACATGAAAAAGATCAAGATAAAGTTTATGCAGCTCTTAGAAATTCTTTGAAAAGGGATCGAGCCAAACATAAAATCTACCCATTCAGTCCCTTAGGTTTGATAGAAATTTCACGTAAACGAACACGTCCCAGCTTACTTCTTAGTTATTCTGAGCAGTGTCCACACTGTCACGGAACTGGTCGTCTTCTATCCAGGGATTCGATAGCTGTTCATATTTCCCGCTGGTTAAAACGGGCAAAATACATCTTAAAAAAAGATGATCTGACAATTAAGGTTCACAAAAATGTAAAAAAATTCATTGATGAAAATCCTCATTTCTTTGAAGATATTGAAAATTCCATTAAATTCGTTTCTGATAGCAGTTTGGATTTTGATAAATTCAGGGTTTTCTCAACCAAGACAAATAGAGAATTTACAATTGAATAAGATAGAGTATAATATTCTTGACAATAAAACTACTCAAAATTTCTTAGATAATCTCATTATGAATTGGTAGTTAGAAGGAGATTAAATGTACGCAATAGTAGATTTTAAGGGAACTCAATTCAGGGTTGAAAAAGACCAGACAATAAAAGTTCCATACATGAGTGAATTTGAAGTCGGAGCAGAAATTGAAATGCAAAATGTATTACTTCTGCATACTGATAATGATACTATAGTTGGAACACCAACTGTTAAAAAAGCAAAAGTTCTTGCTGAAATCACAAACCATCTTAAGGATAAAAAAGTTATTGTTTTTAAGAAAAAGAGAAGAAAAGGTTATGAAAAGAAACAAGGTCACAGGCAGAATTATACTGAATTAATAATTAAGGATATCATTAAATAAGGGGGTAACATGGCACATAAGAAAGGTGTTGGTAGTAGTAGAAACGGAAGAGACAGTAACCCTCAATATCTTGGAGTGAAAAAATATGGTGGTCAGAAGGTTTTGGCCGGCAATATTATCATTCGCCAAAGAGGAACTAGAATCCATAAAGGTGAAAATGTTGGTATTGGAAATGATTATACAATTTTCAGCCTTATTGAAGGTTTTGTAAAATTTGAAACTAAAAAGACAGGACGAAAATTCGTTAGTGTCTATCCTGAAAGAATTTAATTTTAATCAACATAATTAAAGCAGCCTTGGCTGCTTTTTTTTATCCCAAAATTTGATTTTTTTTACATATAAAATTTAATCTTTGGAGGAAATCATGGCAAGTAAGTCAAGCCACCAATATTATTCAAACCTTAATGACTGTTCTAAGATTCGTGTAGTGGCAGAAACTGTGATGTTAAACCCAAAGGTTAAAAAAGTAACTGCAGCAGAAGCCTACGAAATGGCATTAAAACAACCAGGTGTATCCGAAACTGACATAAAGATATACCCCGCTTTTGCAAAGAAATTAGGACTCCCCGAAGGTGCAAATGTCCTTAATGATTGTCATGGTAAGATAATCGGCAGAACTGCAAAAGCCAGAGTATTTTATAATAGGATACAAGATGATGAGAAGAAAAAAGTTGAAGGTGATATCCGTGAAGCTGTATATCAACTTGAACAGAATGACCTGATAAAAGCTGAAGCTATCATTGGATTAGATAAAGATTTGATGCTTAAAGGAACTTTCGTTACAACACGATCTGATGCTATGAACGTTTTTAATTGGCTAACAAATTTTACACCTTTTGAACTATTAGAAGATGTCTATAAGAATAGCAAAAGCCTCCCTATCCAAGATATCATTATTGTTGCATTCAATGATTGGACCTGTGACGATCCGTATTATTGCAATATCGGCTCTCCCCAACTTGCTCTTGTGGATGAACAGCACAATGTCATATTCAATTTGGGAATGCGCTATTTTGGAGAACGTAAAAAAGGAACACTTACTCTTGCCTGGACTTCCGGCATGCGTCTGGGAATGGCAGCATGTCATGGTGGCATCAAAGAGATTGACTTCACAACTTGTACTGATGACAATTCTAAGAAATTAGGAAAGAGATCTATCGCATTTTACGGACTTTCCGGTACAGGGAAATCATCTCATACAAATTCTGCAGATAATGCGGGAACAATGCCAAAAGGATTTTCAAAAGTGGTACTTCATGATGACGCATTTCAAATCGACACAAAAACCAAAGTCTGCCGTGTATGGGAACCCTCTCTATTCGATAAAACCGACAGTCGTCCTATTGATCATCCTGATTGGGAATATTGCATTTCTTTAATGAATCATGCTTTGATGGAAGTTGAAGGAAAGCTATACCCAATTGGTCTTGACTTACGTCAAGCTAACGGTAGAGCGATTTTAGATAGAGATCTACTTGGAAAATGGGTTAATAAATGCAGCTTTCCAAAAGCTCTTGCCTGGCTTATGAAAGATACTGTACTTCCACCTATCCTGAAATTCAGTGATAATTATCTTGCCGTAGCCATGGGAGCAGCTCTTGTAACAAAAAGGAATAGAGCCGAAAATGTTACAGAAGAAGAACTCAAAAAATTAGTATTTGAACCATTTGCTAACCCGTTCCGAGTTTACGAACTCTGGAAAGATGTTGAATCTTTCTATGAAGTTATTAACAGTGGAGCTGAATGTTATTGTTATAATTCTGCTTCATTTTGGAAATCATCCGATACAGACTTGGAAGATATAAAACTGAATACCTCCCTTACATTACAAACCGCAATACTTACAGATCAGCTTAAATGGGAGAAGTGGGAAGTTTTGCCAGGTGCGATGATTCCGACAAAAGAATCTATTGAAAAGATACTACCCGGATATTATGATAAATATAATCCTAATAAACGACATAATCCAAAGAATTATCTAGATTTATTAAAAAGCAGATTCAAACAGCGAAAAGAATTTTTAAGTAGTTCTGATCTTACTTTAAAACCAGAATTACTTAATAAGCTATTAAATGTTTTAGAAATCAACACTAACTAAATAAGTATATTGCAGAATCAAATAAACGCCGGCAATTGACTGCC
>DAOUVH010000306.1 GCA_030667725.1 Candidatus Cloacimonadota bacterium
GAATTGTTAATTAAAAAGTGAAGGAAGGTATTATGGAAATTATTACTGTTGTCATGTTGTTGGTCAGCACTCTTTTGATAGCTGTACCAAAAGCCGAATTAGTTAGAACAGATGCCTTACACGATGCAAATGAGTATGAAACAGAACTTGTGCAATTGGAAGAATTATCTGCTGAATTTCCAGAGGATGTAGAAGTCTTATGGAGACTTGCCCAGGTTCATTTTGATATTGCAGATCAGACTGAAGATGAAGAAGTTCATAAAGCTCATTTTTATCCAGGATTTGAAGCTGCAAAGAAAGCTGTTAAGATAGATCCGAATTCTGCCAGAGCAAATCACTGGTATGCAACTCTTATCGGAAAGATCGGGATGTTGGAAGGAACAAAACAGAAGATCATTAATTCCTATGATGTTGAAGAATACGGTTTAAAAGCGATCGAGCTTGATCCTACTTACGATGGCTCATTACATTTGCTTGGCAGATGGCATTATGAGCTTGCAGATCTTAGCTGGATTGAAAGAACAGTTGCAAAAATCGTATATGAAACTCCACCAAAAGCCAGCTTTGAAGAATCAATTGAATTCTATAAAAGAGCAATTGAAGCTAAACCGGATGAAGTACGTCATTATTTATGGATTGGTAAAGCATTCATAAAACTGAAAAATACTGATGAAGCAAAAAAATATTTACAAACAGCTACAGAAATGACTCCACTTGATGATGCAGATAGGCTGATGCAAAAAGAAGCTGTAGAGCTGTTAAAGAAAATTTGAAATTTTAAATGAAAATTCGGGGAGCATTCGCTTCCCGATAAGTTTATTTTTCTTTTTGCTTTCCTTTTTTCTTAAAAATAAGTGCAGAAATAACTATAGCACCTGCAATTATTAAGATGGTTGTATTTCTTTTGTTAGCTAATTCACGTTCTAAATTTTCTTTATCTTTTGCTAATTTAATTGCTAATTCTTCTGCATCTTTTGCTAATTCTTTTTCATGTGCACGCTGTTTACGCTGTTTGTCTTCTTCAGTTTCTGGTGATGACATCCACTGTATAGATACTATGTTATTTTCGTAAGATTTATTATCGTCTTTAACTGCATGTATTTTAGAAAGCAACATCGTAGAAATTATTATTAACAACATTATCATAACTGTTGATTTATGATACTTCATTATTAATTCTCCTTAGTTTTTTTATAATCTATTTGTATCTCTTCAAGCTCTGCTGGTGCTTGTATTTCTCCTAATATTTCTTGGCAACAACCTTGCCAATATAGACCGCACATTATAGTTTTAATTTGTAATAGTATAAGTTGAGTTAGTTCAATTCTAATCTTAGTTTCAATATCCCAATAACTAATTGTTGAATATGGTTTAGTAGAAGAATATTCATTAATTATGTTCTTGATTTCTTCTATTGTCTCAGCATCAACTTCTACATTATGTAAAATAGCATACCCTTTTTCATGATCAATCATTTTTAACTCTTTAAATTTAATTTTAGAATTCATTTTTATTGTAGACTGTCAAATAATACTTCATTTTACCTGATTACTTTCCCGTTCTTAATAACCGTCTCTACATTATTCGATCCGAAATGATACGGCAGATATTGATATGAAGGCATATCCATTATTAGGATATCAGCTTTCTTTCCAACTTCAAGACTCCCGATCTTATCTCCCAATTCTAATGAATAAGCAGCGTTTATTGTTGATGCTGTTATCGCTTCAGCTGGAGTCATTTTCATTTGCAAACAGGCAAGTGTTATAACAAATTGCATGCTGTCACAATTGCAGCTTCCTGGGTTATAATCTGTTGCTAAAGCAACAGGTAATCCAGCCTCGATCATATCCCGTGCTCGGGCATAAGATTTCATGCCAAGAGAAAATATTGTGCCTGGCAAAAGAATGGCGATTACTCCATTATCCCGCATTGATTTTATCCCAGCATAAGAAGCAGCACCAAGATGATCAGCTGAAACAGCTCCAACTTCAGCTGCAAGTTCTGCTCCACCTATCGGTTTGATCTCATCTGCATGCATACGGATTTTAAAACCAAGTTCTTTAGCACGATTTAATATTCTGCGGGATTGTTCAATATTATAAACATGATCTTCAGTGAAAATATCGCAATATTCAGCTAAATTCATTTCCTTAACTTTGGGCATCATCTCATTCATCAGGATGTTGATATATTTTTCTTTATTATCTTTATACTCTATTGGAAATTCATGAGCACCCAGAAAAGTTGGAATTATGTCAATAGGCAGATTTTCATCTAATTTCTTAATAACTTTAAGCATTTTGATTTCACTTTCCGTTGATAGGCCATAGCCGCTTTTTGCTTCCAGAGTTGTAGTTCCGTTAGAAATGATCCTATTGATCCGTTTTTCTGCAAGTTTATAAAGTTCTTCTTCAGAAGTTTCGCGAACTCCTGCAATACTAGATCGGATACCACCTCCACTTTGTGAGATCTCAACATACGATCTTCCTAAGATACGCATCTCAAATTCATTTTCGCGTGTATGTTTAAAAACA
>DAOUVH010000237.1 GCA_030667725.1 Candidatus Cloacimonadota bacterium
AGAATAACAGCAGAAGCTGCTTTTACTAACATTTCCAAAGGCAGCTGGAGTGCCAGAACTATAAACAAACCTGTTATGAAAATTGAGAGAACGGGTGTTTTAAATTTTTTGCTAACTTTACTGATAGCATTTGGCAGAAGATTATCTCTGCTTAAGGCTAATGGGTAGCGTGATGCAGACATTATCCCGGCATTTGCAGTTGTGATAAATGCTAATAATGCCGCTATCGACAAAATGATAAACCCGGGCGTTCCTGCAATATTTTTGGCAGCATCTGCTATTGGGGTTAAAGAATCTGAGAATAAATCTGCCGGCAAAATTCCTACCGTTACGATCAGAATTAGAATGTATATTATTGTAACAACTGTAACAGAAACAATCATCCCCAGAGGAATATTTTTTTTCGGATTATTGACCTCTTCCGATACACTTGCCACTTTCAATAATCCACCAAAAGAGATGAAGATAAAACCTGCTGTGGCAAAGATCGGGCTTATTCCTTGAGGAGAAAAAGGATAAAAATGAGATGTGTTTATTTTTGAAAAACCGAAAATCACATATAAAATCATAAGAACTAATAAGCCGGAGACAAGTGATACCTGGAATTTGGCAGCTTCTTTTACTCCGATCATATTCAACAAAATGAAGAAAGTACAAACAAGAATTGAAGAGAATAAAACTGGAAATCCGGTAACAATAAAAATTATTTCTGAAATACCGAAGATGGCAAATGCACTTTTTAATGATAGGGCAAACCAGCTTAAAAAACCTGATATGGTTCCAATAAATGGCCCTAAGCTTCGGTTAATAAAATAATAATCACCCCCCGCCTTGGGCATTGCAGTGGAAAGTTCGATAACGCTGAATATGCCGATTAGAGCTAGAATTCCTGCCAGGAAATATGAAATAAATACAGCCGGTCCGGTTCGAGCAAAAGCAAGCCCTGGTAATATAAAAATTCCGGAACTTATCATTGCGCCGGTGGCAATGCTGAATACACCAAAGAATCCCAATCCTTTTTTTAATTTCATTTTCAATCCTTTAACTTTCTCAATCTGGGTTCACGCAGGCAATCGCTGTAATCAATTTAAATATTGAAATCTTGAATTAATTCAATTTCTACACCATCCGGGTCTTCGATGAAAATAAATTTAGCACCACTTGGAGTTTGAATTGGACCTCGAATTATTTCTATATTCTTTTCTCTAAGCATTTTCATAGTAGCATCTAAGTCTTCTACTGCAAATCCAATTGATACTATTGAAGTTCTTTCAGACGCATCTACTTCTTTCATCTGTTCATATTCAATTAATTCGATCTTACCATTTTCTTTATCTTTTAAAAAAACGATCTTAATTCCTTTGTGAGGACTAAATCTTTGTGCTTCATGAAGCTTTAAGATCTTAGTATAAAACGTTACCGACTTCTCTAAATTTCTAACTGTGATCGTAGTAAAACTAACTTTCATAATTAACACTCTCCTTTACAACCAAATGCGGTACTTCTCTTTTATTAAATAATTTCTATCGCTTTTTACAAACTATAATAGAGATTCATCTCAAATGGATGCGGTCTGTTATTCACCGCAACCACTTCTTTCATTTTCTCAGTAATCCAACTATCGATAAGTTCCTCATTAAATACATCTCCTGCCAGCAGATAATCGTGATCTTCTTTCAGGGCATCCAGTGCCTCTTCCAGATTTGTTGGAATAGCATGGAGCTTTTTCTGCTGCTCTTCGCTCCAGGAAAACACATTATCATCAAAAGGTCCATATCCATTTTCCGGTGTTGGCATAATTTTATTCTTGATCCCGTCCAATCCTGCCATTAGCAGAGCACTCATTGCCAGATAGTAATTACATGTTCCATCACCGGTTCGGAATTCAATACGTTTCATTTCCTTGCTCGTAGCATATTTTGGAATTCTTATCGCAGCGCTGCGGTTGGCAAGTCCGAAGAAAAGTTTAACGGGTGCTTCAAAACCAGGAAGTAAGCGTTTGAAAGAATTTGTACTTGGATTCGTGAAAGCAGTAAGAGAGCGCCCGTGTTTTAATATTCCGCCAATAAAATAAAGAGCATTATCGCTCAAATCTGCAAAATTTCCTTTCTTATAAAAGATATTTTCACCTTTTTTTCTTAGTTGAATATGGAAGTGCATTCCGTTTCCCGCTTCTTCATAAATTGGCTTAGGCATGAAAGTTGCCGTGAGTTCATTTTCCAATGCACAATTATGAATAATATCTTTTATATACATCATTTTATCAGTGATCAATCCAAATTCCAGAAGTTCGGTTTCTATTTCCTGCTGTGAAGATAATCCTACTTCATGATGATGATATCGGATGGGACAGCCAATATCTTCTATCAGTTGAACCATCTCTTCACGTACATCTGCATACTTATCAAATGGAACATCAATATGATAACCTTTTCTGTTGGCAACAGCTGTTCCATCAACATCCTTGTAACCACCGGGAAGATCATTTTTGTTTTCTGCAGATGTAAATTTGTAACCTGCTGCAAATTTTCCATTATCAATTATCGCTTCGTTAAAGAGATAAAATTCAAATTCAGGGATCCAATATGATTCATCAGCAATTCCTGTATCTTCTAGATATCTCTGTGCTCTTTTTGCCAGGCTTCGCGGGTCTTTCGTCACACCAATTCGTGTATCTGCATCACAAATATAGGAAAGCATGCGCAGGGTTGGATGGTAGGTGAATGGATCTATGATAGCAGTTGAAATATCCGGGATAAGTATCATATCTCCGGCTTCTACAGATTTCATTCCGGGAATACTTGAGCCATCAAACGGAATTCCATTCTTAAGAACGTATTCCAGTTTTCTTGCCGGGCAGGAGATGTGATACCAGTTTCCTGCCAGATCGGAATATTTCAGATCTAATGTTCTTATCTGATTTTCATCAATAATGTTTTTTACTTCTTTTAAATCCATGTGTTATCTCCATTTATTTTTTTATTCTACAGTCAATTATATCCTTATTATGAGTCATCCTGACGAATCTCTCACGCTGCTCTTTTAAGGAAGGATAAACCAGTACAATGTACTATCTTTTCTTCAAATAGTCCAGATTGCTTA
>DAOUVH010000279.1 GCA_030667725.1 Candidatus Cloacimonadota bacterium
ATGTATTTCAGAAGCAGATTATTATCCTTCATAATTGCTTCAATACTTGCTTCATCAACAGCACTTTCCGGTGGGATCTGATCAAATATCTTCCTGAAGGCAACCATCTCACCCAACTTTGGAGAGATTAGAGCCATTTCATGATGCAGATTCCAAAGCAGATTAACACTATAACCAATAAATGTTCGAGGATCATTCTCAGGAGTAGGTCTACCTCCGGTCATTCCAACCTTTTCATCCAGGAATGGAATAATCATCTTTTCTACAGTATCTTCCGCAGGAATAGTATCTCCGCTTTCAATTATTAAAAAATCTGTATTAGCTGCTTTAATGAACTTGTTTATCGCTGAGGATTTTCCGCCTCTTTCTGCTTCAGTGATAAGCTTAATATTCTCATGTTCTTTTTCAAATCCTCGAACTATATCATCAGTCCCATCTGTACAGGCGCTGGAAACAACTATGATCTCTTTGATCTTGGTTTTATCAGAATTCTGCGTTAACAAAGCATTAAGCAATTTACCAATATTTGCAGCTTCGTTATAGACGATTACGCCCACACTGCAATAAAGTTTATTATCCATAACTATTTATTCTGATCTTTTGAAATTGCGTTTAATACGCCATTAATGAATTTGCCTGAACTTTCTGAACAATATTTTTTAGCAATTTCGATAGCTTCATTCATAATTATTGCCGGAGCTGTTTCAGTATAGATCAGTTCATAAACAGCAACACGTAATACGCTAAGGTCAAGTTTTGCAATTCTATCGAAAGACCAGTTTGTTGAATGAACTTTTATTTTTTCATCAATAGGATCAATATGCTTTAAAACATTAAGAACAAGATCTGAAGCAAATTCATATATTGGATTATTCGGTAATATTTCCTTATCGGCAGCTACTCCCTCAAGAATTTTTAATAATCCATCTTCTGGTAATAATCGAATATCATTATCCAGAAATTCTATTGAAAACAAGGTTTGAATTGCTACTTCTCTACCCTTTCTCCGCATTCCCATATTTTATCTCCAAATTTAGAAATTTAATAAATGACACTAAAAATCTGACTATTTTTAAAGCAAGAATTTTCTAGGTTTTTTATTGATACATTTTTCTTTTATTTATTATTAAAATTTATGTATATGTAATTTTATTTGACATTTCTAGTTAGCAATAATAAAAAAACAAAGTATAAATTATAGGAGGATAAATGGGAAATGACAAAAAGAAGAAAATATTTGTATTAGATACAAATGTACTCATACACAATCCGCGTGCAATGTTCACTTTCGAAGAAAACACTGTCGTAATCCCGATCACTGTAATTGAAGAAGTAGATAATTTTAAAAAAGGTGTTGATGAAAAAGGTAGAAATGCTCGTCAAATAGGACGTTATCTAGATGACCTAAGGGAACAGGGCAGTTTAAGAGACGGTGTAAAAACGGAGAAAGGTGGAATAATTAAGGTAGTTCTTAGCCGAAAAGTTTCTGAGACAGCAAAAGATGTACTTATCATCGATACAAATGACAATCTGATAATTGGAACGGCATTATATCTCCATGATAAAGAACCGGAAAAAGAAGTTACTTTAGTATCTAAGGATGCTAATGTCCGTATAAAAGCTGATGCCGTTGGCATTAAAGCTGCAAATTTTGAAACTGATAAGATCAATTTTTCCGAACTTTATATGGGATATCTCAAAATTATGGTTGATGATGCTACCATTGAGAAATTCAAAAAGGAAGAGTTCATGAGTAATGATTTTGGGGAGATCTACCCAAACCAGTTTGTATTATTCTGTAAACATGAAGATGATGAAGATGGTCTTGTAGCCAGATATTCGGTAACAAATAATGCAATATACCCTTTAAAATATTATACCGGACAGGAGATATTTGGAATTAAAGCACGAAACATAGAACAAACAATGTCTTTTGATCTTTTAATGGACCCGGAAGTAAAGCTTGTAAGTTTAGTTGGTAAAGCCGGTACTGGAAAGACACTTATAGCACTTGCAGGTGGACTAGATCAAGTTGTTGAGAAGAATAATTATAAACGTATGATCGTTTCAAGACCTGTATCTCCTCTTGGAAAAGATATCGGGTATCTTCCCGGTTCAAAATCTGAAAAATTCAATCCGTGGATGCAGCCGATATTTGATAATATGGAAATCCTTCTTTCCAACCGGAACGAGAAAGAAGATAATGAAAATGGTAAGATCTTTGTGAAAAAGCAACCCGGGTTAGAAGATTATCTGGATTTCGGGTTTATTGAATTGGAACCTCTCACCTACATTCGCGGACGTAGTCTTCCTGATCAATTTATTGTTGTTGATGAAGCTCAAAATCTTACTCCACACGAAATGAAAACTATTATTACAAGAGCTGGGGAAGGAACAAAGATCGTGCTGACGGGCGATCCTTATCAAATCGATATTCCTTATCTGGAC
This sequence comes from Candidatus Cloacimonadota bacterium, assembly GCA_030667725.1. The sequence continues at coordinate 2,449 of DAOUVH010000279.1, forward strand.
TCAGAAAGTAACGGATTGAGTGTTGCTGTTGAGAAGCTTAAAAAAGAAGAGATCGTGGGGCATGTAACTTTAACAAAAGGAGAACGCTCTGCGCTTGCTGACCTGGCAGCAAAATTCTTTTGATTGCACTAGAATGGATAGCCACGAAGTACGCCAAGAAACACCAAGAAAAATTTAAAAAGTTTAAGGTCGGTTTTATTCATCTCCTTAGTGAGATTTAGTATTCTTAGCGGCTAAAAAGTCAGTGGTAAATATAATTCAAAAGGAATAATATGAAAAATGACAGAAGTTGGACAGAGATCGATCTTACAAATTTTA
>DAOUVH010000226.1 GCA_030667725.1 Candidatus Cloacimonadota bacterium
GAGGTAATTCCTTCGGAAGTTCAACATATCACGGTTTCATCATTAGATGAAAAACATGAAGAATTGATAAAATGGATGAAGAATGAAATGAAACTTTCTAACCTGCCAAGCTGGGAAGATTTCGTTTCAGGGAACGGGTTGGAATTAACATATCAGGGATTGGTAGAATTGTTTTATCCAAAAAGGAGACCAGAAAAATTATCTGCAGAACAGATCGCAGCAGAAGCATGGGAAGATGAAATCTGCAAAGAAGCACTCGATTTTTTTTACAGGTGTGCAGGAAAACTCACGCAAGCAATTGCTCTGTTTTTCCGTCCATTCAATGGAATTTACCTTTGTGGAGCTTCAACAATTAAAAATGCTGAATTCATCAAACAAAGCGGTTTTATAAAAGAACTACAAAAAAGTAAGGATAGAGAAAACATCCTTAAATTGCTTCCTGTTTATATTATTAAAGATGAAGATATTAACATCAACGGTGGTTTGTGGGTTTGCAGAAATATTTTGGGTTAGTTTATGCTATACGATAAAATCAAAGATAAATTTGCCGGATTAATCGATAAAGTTCCTTTTATCAGAAGATTGTTCTATCTACTTTTGGATATGCTGCTACTGCGTCAGCGGTATGTGAAAAGAGAGATAAAAAAGCATTTTCCAAAAGATAAACCTATTCGCTTTTACGATGCCGGTGCAGGCTTTGGGCAATATTCCTATTTTATCCTTAAACATTTTAAAAAAGCCAAGGTACACGCAGTTGACCTGAAAACGGACTACATGGATTCTTTTGCCCGATATGCAAGCAAACACGGTTGGCAGGATTTCACAGCCCAGCAAGCAGATTTAACCGCTTATATTCCAAAAGATAAGTTCAACCTGATACTTGCCATAGATATTCTGGAACACATCGAAAATGATGAGCAGGTTTTACGAAATTTCCGACAAGTTCTGACTGAAGATGGCAAGCTAATAATTTCCTCACCCAGCACTTTTGACGAATCTGCCAAATTTACAGAAGAACATGTACGTCCCGGATATTCAAAAGAAGAAATTATCTCCAAGCTGGAAAAAGCAGGTTTTAAAATAGTTTCATTTAAATATTCTTATGGTAAATTGGGACACCTTGCTTGGCTGCTAACCATGAAATATCCGATGAGTATGTTAGGAATAAGCAAATTGTTTTTTTTGTTGCTGCCATTTTATTATTTATTGTTCTATCCGCTTTCAGCACTGTTTATGCTACTTGATGTTAAAGTAAAGAACAAAACCGGAACAGGAATTATTGTGGTTGCGGAGTGAACATCAAACTCTACTCGGTTAATTAATTAAATTTAATTTATTTCAGCAATAAGCATTTCCTCACTGCTTACTCTCGTTCGTAAGTTGAACTTGTGAACGCAATTGGATTGATAAGTTCAACTTATCAACCAGAAGACAGAGATTCCCGGTCGGGTCGGGAATGACCACTACGAAAAACAGAAGGTTACTTCAACAATAAACATTTCTTACTGACAATCGCTTTGCCATCTACTTTCAAATGATACATATAAATTCCCGAACTTACAGATTGATCATTTTCGTCAGTTCCATCCCAGATTACTGAATACTCACCTGCTGAAAGCTGAGATGCTGAATTGCTGAGCAGCTGTTTCACTTTCTGCCCTTTCAGATTATAGATCTCTATCTCTGCGTTCTCTGCGTCCTCTGCGGTGAAGCTTATTATTGTTGAGGGATTAAAGGGATTAGGAAAATTCTGTAATGAATATGAAGTAAATAAAATTTCTTCTTCTGCTGATACAACATCATTAACCATAATATTCCAGAGATAATTCAACTCATGTCGCGTACCGGCATTATCGGTAACAAACAGCGTAACCTCATATTCTCCTGCAGAAAATTCATCAGTCAGGAAAGAGTAGGTACTTTCAATGGAAACCTCATCACCGTCAAGAAGCCATTCATATTCCAGATCATTGCCATTAGGGTCGGAAGCAACAATAAAGAAGTTCAACGAATCACCTTCATCGATGATCTGATCATCTGTTAACCATTCACCTCCCGTAAAATTTGCGTAGGAAAGATCGGTTACAACTATCTCAAATTCTTGGTAGAATGGATATGCTCCCATATCTGCAATTGTGCCATCGGGATCGAGCGGAAAAGCTGGATCTCCTGTATCTATACAAGGTGAATCTGCAGTTAGATGATAATCATCTGTTCCAACAAATAACGGGTCTTCCGAGATGCTGTGTGCTCCAGGTGTAAGATACATATAATTTGGAGTATTTTCCCATACATTATTATAATCTGCTATCGGAAATGGGCTTCCTGCAATTTGATCATATTCAAAACCAACACCGCTATTGTTTACAATTATATTATTGATTACAGTTAAACTATCACTATTTGCCTGTAACCATAATCCGGCACCGGAGTTATTTGCTATCGTGTTGTTTTCTATTTTAGCAGACGACCACTGTGAATAGATACCGGAACTGGCAAAGAAAGCTGAATTGTTATCGTGGATAAGATTATTCCTGATAATAGAACTCTCAAACATTGCACCTATTCCCGTTACTGCATTATGTCGAATAATATTATTTTTTATTTCACAATCTCCATTAAGTCTTATAGCGAATCTATTAGAATAGGGTTCCGGTTGTCCTGCATATTCAACAATGCAGTATTGCATTATGCTTGAATCGAAAAGGTCAATATTGTACCAGTCACCTAGATTAGGTGTAGTGGCATTGGATGTAAATAGGATCGGTTCGGATTCGGTTCCTATAGCAGATAAAATTCCCCAGGCAACGAATTGATAGAAACCATCAAATTTCACCTCAACACCTGCTTCTATCACCAGTAAGGAATCACCAACAATTGAGAGATCTCCCACAACGATATACGGGCTATTGGCAAGTTCCCAAATTCCCGAGACTTCACCCGAAACGTTTGTTTGTGCTATTAGCACTTGTGCTGCGAGGGCAATAATTAAAATCAATAAAAACTGATTGATCATTTTTCTCATTTTATACTCCTTTTTTTATTCTTCCTTTTCTATAGTTTCAGTGGCGCATCTTATTCTTCCCGAAAGCTCATCACCCGTAACAAATTCACCATTATCATCGATATACGATACAAACTCCCAGTGAATAGTGCAGAAAAATTCACCATTCCTGATTAAAAAATATGTTGAGCCGGGACC
>DAOUVH010000287.1 GCA_030667725.1 Candidatus Cloacimonadota bacterium
CTGAATTCTTCATACAGTGCAAATGTTGAATCTCGATAAAGTTCTTCCCATTTGTCTTCCTGCGGAATACTCACCTGTATAATAGTAGCCTTAAAATCAGTTTTTGTTAGCTCTATTGTTTTAAGCCGAATAATTCCAAAAACAGACCACACGATAATGATTGTAGAGATAATTATCAGATTTCGTTTAAAATTTCTATTTAATTCAAAAAGAAGAATATTCACAAGTAAGATCAGCAATGAAAGAAGTGACATTCCACCAATCTCTGCAGGTTGAATGAACGGTAAGTAATCTGCCAGTGAATATCCCAAATTGAACCATGGAAAACCGAATTCTCCAAAATTCTGTAAGAACTCAAAACTTATCCAGATCATGATAAATCCGAGATAACCAAATTTTGGAATATGCTGTTTTACAAAATAATATAGTTGGAACACGATATAGAAATAGACGGCAAACAAGATGAAAATTCCCAGATAACCGGGAAAGGTAACCAATGATATCCAGTGCAAGCTGACAAGAGTATATGCTGAACCAAACCCCGCTGCCGCTAAAAATAATTCTTTCTTTTTCCGCTGTTCCTTGAAAAAATGAAATAATGGAATGAATGCAAAAAACACTAAAAATCCGAGATGAATAGGAAGCCTGCTTAAGCCTAACAATCCACCTGCTAAAGTCGGGAGTAAATACGTTTTAAGTTTTATATTAATTTTAAAAGACAATTTATTTCTCTATTAGATCTGAATAAATAAGTTTTCCAATCCATATTTCGTTATCAGAAAGCAGGATCACATTATCTTCAATTGAAAAATCGTTCCATTTATTTGTAGAAATTGCAAATTTGCTGTCACTTTTAGGATAATGAATAAAATAATCTTTCAAGATGTATTGCTGTTGTTTTTCAATTTGGATATTGCCCTCAATCTCATTCTGGAATCGTCCCAAAATTCCAAAAATTATCGTAGTATTTTTCTGTTCATAATAAACTGTGATTTCATCTTTTCCCAAACTTATTTTACTGAGATTACTAAGCTGAAATTTCCCGAAAGTGTACCAGTCAGATTCATCGAAAGTACGGGTTATAACTATCTCTTTGGACGCATTATCAAATATGTAATATGTTTCATCAACACCAACCGCAAAGAGAGCAGGTTCAATAAATCCGGTTAAATTAAACTCTGTGATTAACTTCCCATCAATATCAAATTTCTTTATTTTTTTTTGGAAACTGTCGAGAGCTAAAAGATTACCATCCGGGGAAAGTGTAATATCTGCAAGTTTATTAAAACTTGAAGATGTAAAGCCAAGTCCACCAATGGTGTTGATCTTCTCTCCATTCCTATAAATATGGATCATATCGGTTTCTTTTTCTAAAACAAACGCTGTTTTATTTATAGAAGAATAAAGGCACTTTTGTGGAATAAAATCAGTTTGGATCTTCTGGAATATATTTATTTCCACCGGGACTTTGTAGGTTTGCATTTCGATGGTTGAGCAACCGACTAACAACAGAACAAGAAAGATCGAAAGCCTAAAACTGTGTTTTTTTATCATGATCAAGAATCCCATTGATCTTGCCCGGCAATTCGGAGATCTTTCAATTTGCCTTGAATTGATGTTCTTCCCTGCCATGTATTGAATTCCAATGAGTAAGCTATATCAACATAAGAACCTTTCTTCAGGAAGGGTAGATAATCTCCCAAATTAAACCCGATCAGATCAAGTTCACATCCATCCTTCATAACTTTTAGTTTGAGATGATTCTTCCCGACATTATAGGGAAATCCTACTATCATAACCTGTTCAGAGAAGAAAGTAGGACGCATATTTCCGGGACCGAATGGAGCAAATTTTTCCAGCCACTCAAGCAGATTATCATTGATCTCGAATAATTCCAGTTTTGTATCAATATTCAGTAGTGGAATAAATTGGTCTTCTGTTACATGCTCTTTCATGTATTTTTTTAATTTATTCTCAAGCAGATCTACATATTCAACAAGGATCTGCAGACCGGCTGCATATTTATGTCCGCCGAAAGTTTCAAGATAATCTTCTACAGAAACAAGTGCATCAAAGAGATTAAATCCTGCTATACTTCTGCCGGAACCGCTTCCAATACCTTCTTTAAATGTTATCATAATAGATGGACGGTAATATTTTTCTACAAGTTTGGACGCCACTATCCCGATAACTCCGGGGTGCCAGTCATCAGAAGAAACGACGATAATCGGAGTGTCATCCATATTTTTATATTTCTTTTCGATAATATCGCATGCTTCCTGAAATGTGCGTTGATCTATCTGCTGTCTTAACGAATTCTCCCTTTCAATGATCTGAGCTAGCTCTTCACTTTCCGCTTCATCAACAGAGACCATAAGTTCAACAGCCCGCATTGCACTTCCCATTCTACCTGCTGCATTAATCCGAGGCGCAATTCCAAACACAATATCAGCTGAATTAAGCTCTTTTTGGGAAAGCCCGGCAAGTTTGATGAGTGCATTTAATCCAATATTTTGTTTTTTAAGCAGTCTATCTAAACCGATGCTGGCTATTATTCTATTCTCACCTGTAAGAGGTACGATATCAGCAATTGTTCCTAGTGCGACAAGGTCCAAATATTTATCAATAAGTTCATCTGTGTCGATATTTAATTGGGAATAAACCGCAACAAGAAGTTTATAGGCAACTCCTACACCAGC
>DAOUVH010000168.1 GCA_030667725.1 Candidatus Cloacimonadota bacterium
TCTGATAGATTGTTAGACGCAGGCTCACCAGCTCTTCCGGCACTTATATTTACATTACCAATATGAACCAGTCCTTTTAAAAATGTACCATTTGCTAAAATAACTTTTGGAGCAAAATATTCTTCTCCCAGGTTGGAACGTACTCCTTTCACTGATTTGCCGTCACGCTCCAGAATTATCTCATCTATCATTGATTCAACGATATCAAGATTATCCTGATTTTCCAATGCGCGATACATAACAGCCGAGTACTGCATCCTGTCATTTTGCGATCTTGGTGCCCAAACTGCCGGTCCTTTTTTCCGGTTCAGCATCCTGAACTGAATACCCGTGATATCTGCAGCTCTGGCAAGTTCTCCGCCCAATGCATCGATCTCTCTGGCGAGATGCCCTTTTGCAGGTCCACCCACCGAAGGATTGCAGCTCATACGCCCAATAGTCTCTATTTTTATTACAAAAATAAGAGTGCGTGCACCCATTCTGGCAGCAGCAAGTGCCGCTTCTATTCCTGCATGTCCGGCACCAACAACAATTACATCATATTTATTCATAATTTCCTAACAGATCTATTTTATTGAATCTGATATTATTTCCAATCCATTAATTTCCAAATGCTGATAATACTCTTAAGTGTCAAGATAGTTCAAGTTAAGTGCTTTTTTTGATTTGACAAAGATAGCATAGTTTAAAGTTTAGAAAGCTGATGCTTTACAGGGAAATAAGTATTAAATAAAATTGGTTTAAATGAAAGAGAATTAATATAATAAAAAATGGTCGGGAGATATATTTATAAATGACTAAGCAAAAAAGAACAGCGATAAATCCGAGAAGAGATGAGGATTATCCAAACTGGTATCAGGAAGTTGTTAAAGCTGCTGACATGGCAGAAAGCAGTGATGTTCGCGGATGTATGGTGATCAAACCGTGGGGATATGCAATTTGGGAAAATATTCAAAAGAACTTAGATGCAATGTTCAAAGATACAGGACACGTTAATGCCTACTTTCCGCTTTTTATTCCAAAAAGTTTTTTTGAAAAAGAGGCCGAACATGTAGAAGGATTTGCTAAAGAATGTGCGGTAGTTACGCATACTCGGTTGGAAGATGATGGAAAGGGTGGATTAAAACCTGCCGGCAAATTAACGGAAGAACTTATTGTGCGTCCTACAAGTGAAACCATTATTGGAGCATCATTCAGTAAATGGATAAACTCTTATCGGGATTTGCCTTTGCTGATAAATCAATGGGCAAATGTAGTCAGATGGGAGATGCGAACTCGATTATTTCTGCGTACAACCGAATTCTTGTGGCAAGAAGGACACACAGCACATGAAACCAAGAAAGATGCTTTGGAAGAAACTTTTAAAATGTTAAATGTTTATGCTGAATTTGCAGAAAAATATCTTGCTATGCCGGTAATTATGGGTGAAAAAACCGAATCCGAAAGATTCCCAGGCGCATTAAACACTTTCTCCATTGAAGCAATGATGCAGGATAAAAAAGCTCTTCAGTCCGGGACATCACATTTCTTAGGATTAAATTTTGCAAAAGCTTCCAATATTAAATTTCAGAATAAAGAAGGAAAAGAAGAATTTGCATGGACTACTTCCTGGGGAGTTTCAACCAGGCTTATTGGAGCTCTGATAATGGCACACAGCGATGATGATGGACTGGTGCTTCCACCAAAGATAGCACCTTCTCATGTTGTGTTAGTCCCAATTTATAGAAATGATGAAGAGCATGCAAAAGTTATGGCTTTCATTGATGAACTCATTTCTCAAATGAAAGAAATGAGATACCATGAAGAAAAAATTCGCTTCCAAATTGATGACCGAGATTTGCGTGGTGGTGAAAAACTTTGGGATTGGATCAAGAAAGGCGTTCCTATAAGGCTTGAGATCGGACCTCGTGATATTGAGAATAACTCTGTCTTCATGGGCAGAAGAGATAAAGATGCAAAAGATAAAATCGGAATGAAGGTAGATGATTTTGTAAGTAACCTTACCGGGATTCTCGATGAGATTCAACAAAATATCTATGATAAAGCTCTGAGATTCCGTAATGAGAACACAATAAATATTGATGATAAAGATGAATTCTATAAATTCTTTACCCCAAAGAACAAGAATAATCCGGAAATTCATGGTGGATTTGCATGGAGCCATTGGTGCGGAAATCCTGAATGTGAAGAAAAGATCAAGGATGACCTTAAAGTTACCATTCGTTGTATTCCTATTGATGCCATGGAAGAAACAGGAAAATGTATTTACTGCGGAGAAAAAAGTAACAAACGCGTGATTTTTGCGAAGGCTTATTAATGGATTTCTATATCAATAAAGGTGACGAAATAGAATTATTCAAGCTTCTCAAAGCTGCTGGTGTATGTGATTATTACAGTGATATTCGCCTTTTTATAAAGGATGGACTTGTAGAAGTTAATGGTGAGGTCAACAAACTCAAGCATACAATGATAAAGATAGGTGATTTTGTTGAGTATAAAGAACACAAGATCGTTATTTTAGAAAGTAGACCAAAGAAAGAACAAAGAGAAGAGAGAGAACAAATCTCTAAAGAACAAAGACCTCCATCTCAACGCGTTCAACATGGAAAATTCAAATCGTGGCGACCAAAACCAATTGAATTGGAAAATGATTTGGAAAATGAGATTCACACAATATCACAGAAATTACATGAGAAATTGTTATTCAATAAACTCACTCTTTCGCTTGCAGAGTCCTGTACTGGTGGGATGATACAAGAAATGATCACATCAAATTCAGGTGCTTCCGAATATTTCATGGGTGGAGTCGTAAGTTATTCAAATCAGGCAAAAATAAATGTTCTTAAGGTTAAATCGGAAACTATCGATAAATTTGGTGCTGTTTCCAAAGAAACCGCGATAGAAATGGTAAAAGGCACAAAAACAATTTTTAACACCGATATTTCTGCTTCAATTACAGGCATTGCAGGTCCTTCAGGAGGAACTCCCGAAAAACCAGTCGGTACGATCCATATTGCTATTTCTATTAATGACAAAATTATCAGTAGGAAATTATCACTTTCGGGAAATAGGGAAAATATCAGAAAAAAATCGGTTTTAATATTATTTAAACTGCTTTTAGAAAATATATAATTCTTGCCAAAAAACAATAATTGTTTGTTTTGAACTTATACTTAATTTGGAGATTTGAATGTATAAAATTTTATTAATTATATTGTTGATCATCTGTTTCAGTTTGGTTTTTGCTGGGAATTTCGAAGTCATCAGTCAAACTGAAAATGAACTGGTCGTGAAATTCGTTCTTCCTGAATATCAAACGGAAATTATATCAACAAAATTAGGAGCTTTTAATAAAATTATCTGTACTGATGCCTCTTATCCTGTTGAAGGTGGATACCCTTTGTTACCTTTCTTCACTGAGATCATCGGATTACCAATTGATGGAGATGCCTCCTTCCTTGTAATTGATAGTAAGCAAAAAACTGTTCCCAACTTTAAAGTTTATCCCGCAGAAAAGATGATTCCTTCCGAAACTTCAGTTAACTACCAATTTTATATGGAAAAAGATATCTATGATTCTCCTGCACTTTATCCCACCAATATTATTGAAAAGGGTTCTAAAGCTTATATCGGTGATAGATATTTTATGGGATTCAATATTTATCCATTTCAATACAGAGCAAGAGATAATGAACTTGTTCTTACTGAAGAGCTGACAATTCGTATTAACATCACCGGTAACATTAACAGAAGCATTCCGCAAGGTGAAAACTATATTGATAAGTTAGCTGATTCTTTCTTCTTGAATAACAACTTCTCAACGAATTGGCGTAAAGAAAAACAGATAGCAGGATATATTCCATCCAGAGATGGTGATGAGGTTAATGAATTAA
>DAOUVH010000150.1 GCA_030667725.1 Candidatus Cloacimonadota bacterium
CCCGTAAATTTGAAAATGAACTTCCTTTTCTGTTCAAGGTTCTGGCGGCTGCGCACCCGCTTTCCATCCAGGCTCATCCCAACAAAGCTCAAGCAAGAAAAGGATTTAAACTTGAAAATGAAGAAAATATTCCCCTCAATTCACTCGAACGAAATTATAGAGACAATAACCATAAACCTGAGCTGCTCTGTGCTTTAACGAATTTTGAGGCAATGTGTGGATTCCAGCCAATTAAGAAAATTGTAGAGAGAATTAAATATCTGCAATTGGAAGATCATATTCCCAGGATGAAAGAATTGGAGATCGATCCAACAGCGAAGAACTTGAAAAAAATGTTCTCTGATTTGATGGGTAAACACGATGATGGTCAAACTAAAAAGATTGGTATCTTAGTAAACAAAATAGCAGAATCGGAACCAAGAGATGAAAATGAAACATTGATCTTTAGATGGATAGTAAAACTAGCAGCTATTTATCCAAAAGATATGGGAGTTTTTTCTCCACTCTTTTTAAATGTCGTAAAGCTGAAACCGGGAGAGACATTGTTCATAGAGGCTGGTGTTTTGCATACTTATTTAAGCGGCTGTGGAGTGGAGATCATGACCAACTCGGATAATGTGTTACGGGGCGGATTGACACATAAAAAAGTTGATCTTCCCGGCTTGATCAAAATACTTAAGTTCGATAATGATGGATTAATAAAGATCCAGCCCAAATTTAACAAAGGTGAATATATCTATCAAACTTCTGCTGAAGAATTCCAGCTATCAAAAATTAATGTAAAAGATAAAGAGCCATTTATGAGATCAAATATCTCAAGTGCAGAGATCATTCTATGTACAGAAGGAACAGGCTCGATAACCTGGTCGGATTCTTCACTTGAATTAAAACAGGGTGAATCTGTTTTTATCCCCTTTGCAATTTCCGAATATTCTATCGAAGGTACAACGGAATTATATCGAGTTGTAGTTCCAACCGGATAAAATGTACAGGAGTTGTTGAAATGAAGTTTAAAGAATTCTTATTATTAATGAAAACACCGATCCTTCTTGTTATTCTCATGATCACCATTTTTTCTTTTATGTCATATTTCTTTGGTTTTCAGCTTACGTTAGTAAAAGATAGAGGTGTACTAATGTGGGTAATACATGGTGTATTTTATCAATTAGATTACACACATGATCTTTCCCTGGCAACCTGGTTCGGAAGCTTTATGATATTGATGGTTGCTTCCAGTTTCTTTTTAATTGGCTGGGGTGATAGAGAAAAGTTAAAGATCGATTCAACCCGGCAATGGTTCATTAGATTATTCAGTGTGATAGCATTTATTCTTTCTGCCGATGAAATACTCTTACTGCGAGATCAATTAGGTAAGAAAATTGAAGATACTACAACTCTATTAGATAAAATAAATGTTGAACATCATGGCTATTCTTGGCTTCTTGTCTTTATTCCGCTGGCTTTGATCGGGATGATTGTGTTTATCTTTGTGTTCAATAAATTAATAAAAAATATCAAGAGTGTAAACCATAAGTTCTTCATAAATCGCTATCTCTCATCAATTATTTTATTAATTCCAGTCTACTTCATCTTTGCATCTGTTGGAAGATATTTATTGGTGACAGGAACTGCAATAAAATTGATTCCATATTTTGAGGGAATGCTAAAAATGGGATTGATCTACTGCTTCTACGGTTTTGTATTAAAAATTATTGAAAGCTATAATTTATAAGGGTGATTTATAAGTCGTTCTTACAATACGTTTTTTTTACGTTGTTAAAACACCCTAAATTTCATGTTTTTGCTGATGATCGCCCAGATTACCATTTACCCAGGATCTTAGTTGATAACAACAGATTGATCTCTTCCTGTTTTTTCATAAGCTGATAATGATTTTGAATACGGGCAAGTTGCGTATTCTGAAAATCTATCTTAGAACGGTCCATATCTAACAGGCTGATCATACCGAGGCGGAAGTGCTCTTGTGCCATGTTCAGGTTTTCCTCAGCCAACTGGAGTTTTTCATCATAAAGATCGAATGATCTTTTCAAGGTTTGCAGGTCGTTTTGCAGGTTAGTAAGCTGGAGACCATAATCTCTCTCACTTTTCTCATAGTCCAGCTTTTGGATCTTAAGGTTTCGTTTACTGCGGATTGTTTTTTCATAATTATCCATTAAACCGAAAATATTCCAACTAGCACTGAGAGAGAGGTATTGAGAATTACGTGTGTAATCTGAAAACGCCTTAACATCATCTTGATCGGAATGAGCAAAACTATATTCTATTGAGATCGTAGGCAGGAAGTTCATGGTTGTTTGAAGATGTAAAAGTTTATTGATTTTTAAGGTGTTCAGTTTCTGTTCCAACAGGTTGTTGGATTGAAATTCCAGTTTTTCCAGATTTATATTGAAATCAGGCACAACAAACTCAAAACCATCATCATTGATGTTCAGGTATGAAAAAAGATCTTTTCTTGTTTTGGAAAGTGAGTTGGTAGCTTCATTAACAGCAATTTCGTAATCGATCAGAGATACCTCACCTTGCTTCAACTCCAATAGCGATTTATTCCCGGTCTCATATTGCACTTTGATCTGTTGTTGGATTTTGTTTTGCAGCTCCAGATTTTTCTGTTGGATCTCCAGAGTTTCCTGCAATTCCAATACACCAAGATAACTTGCAAATACATAATAAGCAATTTGTTTTCTGGTTTCATCCAGTGATCGTTTGGCATTCTTCATTCCATAAATGGAGGTGCGAATGTTGTAGTAAGAGGGTTCATTCAGGAAAAAACTTTTGGACAATGTGAGATAGCCGCTGTTGTTCCAAATCTGTCTCATTTGGTTCGTAGATCTGATCGTAATATTTTAATCTCTCCACACCGGCAGTTACTGTAGGCAAAACACCGTAAATGCTGCTTCTCAGTAAACTAGTTGAGTTTTTCTTACTGACCATTTCCTTCTGTATATCATAGGAATTTTCCAATCCAATATTTACTAATTCTTCCAGTGTGTATTGTTCTGCCAGGCAGATCAATGGTAGAATTATTAGTATGATCATCGAAAGTATCTTTTTCATTCTAACTCCTTTTTAGTAATTATATTCAAAGATCCTTTTTATTTTTTAACTGATCTCTTTCGGAACATGAGTGGGATCTTATCCTCGTCCGGTGCTCCTATCTGAATCAATTCCCAATCTTTGTCGTAGTCATCGAGTGCGTGTCGAATAACTGTAACTTTTTCCTCTGAAGTTGGCTCCGATCCTTGCCAGTGAACTATCTCCACTCGATATTTAAGTGTTCTCTTCTTTCCATTGATCCTCACATCAATTTCCAGATTCTGCTCAGCTTCTAAAGTTGGTATGGATAATACGACTTCTCTCATTATAACCTCCTGAGTTTCCTCATATTTTTTTTATTACTCTTCCCTTTTTTATTTTAAAAGACTCATTTTAATAATGAATCCTATGAATTTTATTTGTACCATCTCGGTTCCCATTTACAGCAAAATGATTCTCCTTAGGCTTTATCCACATTTTTCATTAACTATGCTATTCATATCTTATACTTTCAATCGGATTGGAAGCTGCGCTGCGGACGACAGTAAACCCAATTGTGATTAGCGATATTCCTAAAGCGATTGCACCGGCCGTGAAGAAAACAAAGATATTTACTCCCACTTTATAAGGGAAACTAGTCAGCCATTTATTGATCAGCAGGTAACTTACAGGCCAGGCGATCAGATTGGCAATTAGAACCAGCTTTAGAAATTCTGCAGAAATTTTCTGGATGATATTGGGAATAGATGCACCCAAAATCTTGCGAACACCGATTTCTTTGCGGCGTTGTTCTGTTGTATAGAAAGTGAGTCCCAAAAGACCCATACAAGCAATGATGATGGCTAGAATTGAGAAGGTCGAGATCACACGGAATGACTTCTCTTCAGCTTTGTACATTTTGTCTACATCTTCATCCAGGAAGGAATAATCGAAGGGATGAGCTGGATAAAATTTTTCCCAGACATTCTGAATTTCTTTGAGTGTAACCGGAACATTTTCCGGGCTGATCTTGATGGATACTTCTTGAAAAAGGAATTGCCAATTCATGAATAAAAGAGGAGATACTTCCTCGTGCAGAGATTTAAAATGGAAATCTTGAATCACTCCAATGATCTCAGGTTCAAACGGTTTACCACCATCACTTAAGCCAATGGTATAGGCGTGTCCTATAGCATCTTCGTTGCTGGTAAAACCCAGTTTTTTCACAGTAGTTTCATTCACCATGGTTATCGTCCTGAAA
>DAOUVH010000143.1 GCA_030667725.1 Candidatus Cloacimonadota bacterium
AAAAAGGGAATCATTACAGAGTGTAACAAATTTATCATAATCCGCAAAACCGTACTGAGAAAGAACACTAGCTGTTTTATTTATTGTCAATCCTTCAGGAATTGTAACTTTACGGAGTACTACCTTGCCTAATTTTAAGACATTTACAACATCAACCAGAGATAATTTCCCAGAGAAATGATATTTTCCAAAACTCAATACTTTATCAATATTAGTAAACTTCACATACAGATAAAAAACTCTTTCACTACGAATTACATTCTTTTCATTAAGCTTTTCTGCAATAGACAGTGCCGATTCACCTTGGGAAATATCAATAAGAATTTCATTAACTTTTTTAGGTAAGATCACAAGAGAAGTTGCATACAAGACTGAGATCACAATTACGATAACTACCGCAATGATAATTTTTCGAGTTCGTTTCATGCTTGATTCTCCAGATAACTTTTCAATATAATTGATGCCGCTACCTTATCAATAACTTTTCTGCTCTCGGCAATACTGTAACCCATTTCTTTAAGCTTTTCATTTGCCTCAACAGAGGTATATCTCTCGTCCCAGAAGATCACAGGAACATCAATATTACTTATCAATATCTCAGCAAATTCACGAACTTCCAAAGTCTTTTTTGTATCTTCTCCTTCCAGGTTTAGTGGTAAACCTAAAATAATCTTCTCCACTTCTTCAGTTTTTATAATATTCTGAATTTCGGAGATAGTATTATCATTATTAGAAATAACCCGAAAGGGTTGAGAAATGATCTGAAGTGGATCACTAAGAGCTATACCAATTCTCACCTCTCCGAAATCGATTCCCATCAGTCTAAATAAAGCCATTATAGATGATTACGCTGTAAACAAAGTATACAGAGCAACCTATAGAGAGGATGTACTCTCATCCTCTTTTACTTCTACTTCATTCTTTTCTTTTTTCTGAAGCTTATTAATCTGTTCTTTCTTTGCTTCAATCTGATCTTCCAACAACTTGATCTTATCTATAATCCCAATAATTTCAGGAAAATCAGAAAATTTCTTTTTATTTAAAACTATAAATTCACCTATCTCAGTTTTAGATTCTTTTATTTTCCCTCTAAAATTACTAATTTTAAGCTTCAATGCAGAAATCTTGCTAACTTCCTCTACTTTATCGAAGACCTTTGATAATGCTGTATTTGCCTCTCTTCTTATATTTTCAAAAAAAGTTTTATTATCCATTATTAACTCCTTTCATGTTTTAAAATTCCAAATAATTGATTTTTTGTCAATTGTTAAATAAATTTTCAAATTACTTCAAAAAGGAAACTCAATAAAATATCAATTTTTTTTTTAAGTTGGTTTCATTATTGCGTCATTTTATTAGAAAAAATTAAAATTAAGGAGAAGAAAAAATGAAAAAAACAATATTAGTATCTATTTTTGCTTTAATTGGAATTACATTATTAGCGAATATAAGTTCAATCAACCTATCATCTTCAAGTACAGAGTTAGAGCTTCTTAGAAGTAATGACAATGGTTTGCAGTTGAAACTAAATATGGAAGAGATTACTTCTTTTGAAGTAATTACAGAAGAAGGGGCTTTCTCCCATATCAGTATTGAAGGTTTTACTCATTCAAACGTTATAGGAACACCTAAGCTTCCGATCATCAGAAAAATAATTTCAGTTCCGTATGGTGCAGAAATAACAGCTAAAGCTCTCAACTATAAAATAATGAAGTATCAACTTCAAGACTTTGGGATCAGCAATCCGATTATGCCTGCTCAATTACCCGTTCCTAAAAGTGCTGATCCTTCTGAAACTGTTTTCAGTTACGATCCTAAAGCTTACTCAAAAAACCAATTTACCTCAAATGAACTTATCTCGGTAGAAGAGCTTGGTATAATGCGTGGTGTAAGATTATGTGTTGTGGAAGTATCTCCAATTCAATATAATCCAGTAGAAGGTTCCCTTTTAGTTTTAAATAATATTGAAATTCAAGTTGAATTTATCGGTGGAGATCATGCACAAACACAATGGAAAAGATCCAGAACTTATTCACCCTACTTTGAAGCATCGTTTGCAAATTCCATCATCAATTATTCTCATGCTCGAAGTAGAGATCAAATTACTCAATATCCAATTAAGTACGTAATAATTTCAGATCCTATGTTCCAAGCTCAACTTCAGCCTTTTATAGAATGGAAAACAGAGAAGGGATTTGAAGTTATTGAAGCCTATACTGATGAACCCAATGTTGGTAATACTACAACATCAATCAAGAGCTTCCTACAGGATTTGTACGATGCAGGAACACCTGAAGATCCAGCACCTTCATTTGTACTTTTTGTGGGTGATGTGGCTCAAATTCCAGCTTGGAGCGGGACTGCATATCCAAGTGGTCATGTAACAGATCTGAGTTATGCAAGATTAGATGGAACAGATTATGTTGCAGATATGTATTATGGTCGTTTCTCTGCAAATAATGCAGTTGAATTGCAGCCACAAATTGATAAAACTCTAGAATATGAAAAATTTGAAATGCCTGATCCAAGTTATCTGGAAGAAGTTGTAATGATCGCCGGAGTCGATGCCAATTATGCTCCGACACATGGTAATGGACAGATAAATTATGGAACAACTTATTATTTCAATGCTGCCCACGGAATTTTATCTCACACCTACTTATATCCTCTGTCTGGAAGTTCTTCTGCTCAGATCATCCAGAATGTCAGCGACGGCGTTGGTTATGTAAATTATACTGCCCATGGAAGCTCCACAAGTTGGTCGAATCCAAGTTTCACAATCCCAAATATTAACAGTCTGCAAAATGAACATAAATATGGACTTGCTGTAGGAAACTGCTGTCTTACTAATAAATTTGAAATCTATACTTGCTTTGGTGAAGCATGGCTTCGCGCAGAGAACAAAGGTGCTATCGGGTATATTGGTGGAACAAATAGTACCTATTGGGATGAAGATTTCTGGTGGGGTGTTGGCGTTGGCACACCTACTGCAAATCCTACATATGAAAGCACCGGACAAGGAGTGTATGACGGTTTATTCCACGACCATGGCGAAGATTTTACAGACTGGTACACAACCACTGCAGGTATGATCTTTAATGGTAATCTT
Organism: Candidatus Cloacimonadota bacterium; assembly: GCA_030667725.1. The sequence goes on from DAOUVH010000143.1 coordinate 3,110, forward strand.
GCTGTAACTGAAGGTGGTGGAATGATAAATTACTACTGGGAAATATACTCAATCATGGGAGATCCGTCTCTGACAGCATATCTTGGAATCCCCCAGGAAAATATAGCTACTTATCCAGATGTGATCTTTCTCGGTTTAGATAATATCCAGATCACCGCAGAACCTTATTCTTATGTTTCTTTAACAATGGATGGCGTTATCCATGGTAACGGACTTATTGATGAATCTGGTGTGATAAGTCTTGATTTCGAAGCATTTACAATTCCCGGAATGGCAAAACTTGTTATTACAAGACAGAATTGCCAACCATTAATTGACGAGATTGAAGTTATTCCAAATGCTGGAGCATATGTAATCGTAAATTCTTATACAACAAATGATAATAACAATAACATCCCTGAATATGATGAAACTATTACTTTAGATGTTGATCTGGAAAATGTAGGGATAGATGATGCAACTAATGTTAATATTACACTTAGTGCAGAAGATACTTATATCACAATTACTGACGCAGATGAAACTGTTGCTCTTATTACGGCTGGAGAGATCGTTTCTCTTATCGAAGCATTCTCTTTTGATGTTGCTGATAATATTCCAGACCAACATCAGATTGCTTTTGATGTTGAAATGGTTGGCGATGAAGGTACATGGAATTCAACTATATTTATCACTTTTAATGCGCCGTTATTAGAACCCGGCATAATGGAAATAGTAGATTCAGGTGGAGATGGTATTCTTGATCCGGGTGAAACTGCTACACTTTTAATCCCAATTCTTAATGCTGGGAATGCTGTTTCAGAAGATATTGTTGCAGTGCTTACTTCTGCTTCTCCTGCTCTCATCACTGTCATCAATGGTACATTCGATATGACAGGATTAGGAATTGGTGAAGATGATATCGCAAGCTTCGATATCGAGGTTGCAGATGATGCGACACTTGGCATGATCGCTACTCTCGGTTTAATGATAAACAGCGGTGGTTATACCAGCGCTTTCCCATATTATCCTTCTATCGGGCTTATTATGGAAAACTTTGAGACAGGTGATTTCTCACTTTTCAATTGGCAGATGGGTACATTTGGCTGGATAATTGACTCTGTAAATGCTTATGAAGGAGATTATTGTGCTGTTTCACAAGATATTAATGACAACCAGACTGCTTCTATCAGTGTAACGATGGATGTAGCTACAGACGGCGAGATCTCATTCTACAAAAAAGTATCGTCTGAGAGTAATTATGATTACTTGATATTCTATATTAATAATCAGCAGCAAGGTGAGTGGGCAGGTAATGTAGCATGGTCACAGGAGACATATT
>DAOUVH010000095.1 GCA_030667725.1 Candidatus Cloacimonadota bacterium
AAAGCTATAATCAATAAATTATATGATTCTCCCAAAATTTTAGTAAATGAAAAATAAAGTATGATTCCCTAAGTTCTTTTTTTATAAAAACTTGATAAGATAAGTGACAAGAAACTTGACAGTAAGGTTGTTGAATTAATTTTAGAATTAAATAAAAAGAGTGATATTACTTAACTTATGAAGTATGAATAAAAAATAAAAAATGGAGGTTCATTAATGGTACCAGCAATTTGGTATGTTGCACCCTTAGGAGCGATTACAGCACTAATTTTCGCTTTTATTTTTTATCTCGGAGTGAAAAAAGAAGATCCGGGTAATGCAGAAATGCAGAAGATAGCAAAATATGTGCGTGAAGGTGCTTTTGCCTATCTCAAACAGCAGTACAAAGGCGTCGGAATTTTCTTTATTGTAGCTTTTATTATCTTCAATATTATGGCTCACGTATTGCATGTGCTGCATTGGCTTATTCCATGGGCTTTTCTCACCGGAGGTTTTTTCAGTGGATTGGCAGGTTGGATAGGAATGAATACTGCCACGCTGGCATCGAACAGAACTGCCCAGGGCGCTTCTGTAAGTTTGAATAAAGGACTCAAAGTAGCTTTTCGGGCTGGTGCTGTAATGGGTCTTGTTGTTGTAGGGCTGGCTCTTATCGATATTACCGCTTGGTTCTACGTTTTGAATTATTTTAATTTCCCACTTCATACCATTACAGTGATCATGCTTAGTTTTGGAATGGGTGCTTCTACTCAAGCTTTATTTGCTCGTCTCGGTGGAGGAATCTACACCAAAGCTGCTGACGTAGGAGCAGATCTGGTTGGAAAAGTTGAAGCTGGAATTCCTGAAGATGATCCTCGTAATCCGGCTACTATTGCAGATAATGTTGGAGATAATGTTGGTGATGTAGCAGGAATGGGTGCCGATCTTTATGAATCTTATGCCGGATCAATTCTAGCTACGGCAGCGCTTGGAATGGCAGCTGTAACCCAACTTTTCGGTCATAATAGCGAGTGGGCGATCCGTTTTGTAACTGCTCCTATGGTTCTAGCCGGAGTAGGGGCGTTTCTTTCCATATTGGGAATTTATCTGGTTTCCACCAAAGAGAGTGCCGGAACCAAAGAATTGATGTTTGCCTTGAATAAAGGTGTATACGGCAGCTCGATTCTCATTGCAATTGTTGCTTATTTTGTTACAAAACTAATGCTTCCTGCTGAATATTCATTCGGCATATTCATGGCCAGTATAATTGGACTTTTTGCAGGAATCTTAATAGGTTATTTTACCGAACGTTCCACTTCTGCAGCCTACGCTCCCACCAGGGGTATTGCTAAGCAAGGTGAATATGGTCCCGCGACGGTTATCATCGATGGATTGGCTGTAGGAATGAAATCTACAGCAGCTCCGGTTATCATTATTGGTATTGCGATCATGGCTGCTTTCAGTGTGAGTAAAGGTTTTACAATTCCAGAATTGGGATTGTATGGAATCGGTTTTGGGGCTGTGGGAATGCTGGCAACATTGGGCGTTACTTTAGCTATGGACGCTTTTGGACCGATAGCTGATAATGCAGGTGGAAATGCTGAAATGTGCCAGCTTCCGGAAGAAGTTCGTAATAGAACTGATGCTCTAGACAGCGTGGGGAATACAACTGCCGCAACAGGAAAAGGTTTTGCAATCGGTTCTGCTGCGCTTACAGCAATGGCACTTCTCGCTGCCTATCTGGAAGAAGTGAGAACAGGTTTAATACACCTTGGAATGAAGGTTATGACTATAGATTTTGGAAACGGTTTAGTTAGAACTGTTGATGTTGCAAATGCTTCAATTTCAGATTTTATAAACTACTATTCAGTTAACTTGATGAATCCCAAATTTTTGATCGGAATCTTCATGGGCTCAATGGTTACTTTTGTCTTCGCGGCTTTTACAATGAAAGCAGTTGGAAGAGTAGCAGGGGAGATGGTGGCAGAAGTTCGTCGTCAGTTCCGTGAGATCCCCGGAATTATGGAAGGTAAAGCTGAACCGGAATACGCCAAATGTGTTACAATATCTACTGTTGGAGCACAAAGAGAGATGGTTGCTCCTGCTTTATTAGGAATTCTTACTCCTATTGTTATCGGATTAATTCTGGGTGTAGGCGGAGTTATGGGACTTTTGGCTGGTGGACTTTCCACAGGATTTGTAATGGCGATCATGATGAATAATGCCGGTGGTGCCTGGGATAATGCTAAGAAATATATCGAAACAGGACATCATGGCGGTAAAGGTTCGGATTTTCATAAAGCTGCTGTTGTTGGCGATACAGTAGGAGATCCTTTCAAAGATACCTCAGGCCCTTCAATTAATATCTTGATTAAATTAATGAGTATGGTAAGTATTGTCTTTGCTGGTCTCATCGTGGCCTATTCCCCGATGATCGAGGCAGTTTACAGTGGTAAAAAAGAGGATAAAGTAATAGAGAAGAAGATTGATGAAAAAATCATTGAAGAAGAAACTGAAGAAGCAACTGAAGAAGAAACAACAAAATTGGATGTTACTGAGTAATCAAGTTCTATAAGAATAAATATAAGAAGACGGGGTGCAAACCTCGTCTTCTTTTGGTTAGTTTATGAAATGTAAAAATATATTGATTTTGATGATCATATTTACAATGATCTCTCTGCATTCGGAAGAGAAAGTTGGATTAGCTCTCAGCGGGGGAGGTGCTCGTGGTTTGGCTCATATTGGCATTCTAAAAGTACTTGATGAACTAAATATAAAAGTTGATTACATAGCCGGAACAAGTATGGGCGCAGTTGTGGGTGGATTATATGCGATGGGATATTCTGCCAAAGAAATTGAAGAGATGATCCTCAATACGGATTTTGATAATATATTTGATGAAACTGTTTCGCGGGAAGATCTATATATCGGACAGAAAAGATGGATGCCCTATGCTAATTATTATTTTGACCTTGATGACAAATTTCGTCCCGGACTTCCCGAAGCTTTATTCTCAGGGTCACAATTAATAAATACACTTTTTGATTATACATATGCAGCATCAAATATCAATGATTTCAATGAGCTTCCAATAGAATTCAAATGTGTGGCAACGAATATTTTAACTGGTGAGATGAAAATTTTTGATAAAGGTAATCTCCATGAAGCAATGCGTGCTTCGATGTCTGCACCATCTATATTAGAACCCATGAAACTGGGAGATGAACTTTATATTGATGGTGGAATTAGAGCTAACTTGCCTTCCAACATTGTGAAAGAAATGGGTGCTGATACAATTATCGGTTTGCAGTTGAGTTCTGAATTAAGATCTATAGAGAATTTAGATAATCTTATCAAAGTATTAGATCAGACAATTAATTTCAGTATGACAGATAATGTAAAACGATCTATAGATCTCTGTGATATTTTGATTAAACCGGATCTTCTTACTCTTTCAAATTATGATTTTAACAGTAAAAAGAAAATTATTGATCTGGGAGAAATCGCGGCACGGGAGCATATTGAAGAACTTGAAAAACTTCCCAAACGGAAAGAGAAAAAATTTATTGATGCTGCACCATTTAAAATTAGCTTCGGAAAAATTTTGGTTAATGGTAATGAACATTTAAGTAATGCAAAGATCAAGGAATATATTGGTTTGAAAAATGGTATCCAATATTCCAAAGAAGAAATTCTTCAAGCAATTGAAGGTGCACATAATTCCCAATTATTTAAATATATCTATCCTGTAATTGATCATGTAAATGAAGAATACGAATTAACTTTGAAGGTTAAAGAGAAGAACAGAAAACGGCTTGGTTTTGCTTTATCATCTAATACTGATCAAGAAGTAGTAGTTGGATTAACACTTGAATTAAATAATCTTGTCCAGCATAATTCAAAACTACTGGTAAATGCACAAGTTGGTGATAAAAACGAACTGAATGTAGATTACGTTAAGAATTTTGGTAAACACTGGGGAATTTATTTTAGAACTTTCCCATACGTTAAGGAGCAGAATCTTTATTCTTATGGAGAAGATCACACAAAAACGAACAGTGTTTATTCTGTGGAATATGGTGCAACTTCAGGTGTCGGGTTTTACGCAAGGAACTCTATTGCTGCTGAGCTTTATGGATACACCTATAGATCCAGGTTATATAAGCATATTGGTGAATTTGAGAATAGTGAGTTTTATTCTTCCGGATTAGGCATTAAACTTTATCATGAAAGTTTGAATGATTATATTTTTCCAATGCACGGAGTACAATTCTTGGCAAAACTTTCAACTGCAAGAGAGGGAATCTACAGTGAAATAGGGAATAAGAAATTTTATTCCAAATTAAGAATGTTGTTGCCATTTGGTAATAATTTCTCCGTAAAATATCAATTTGAATATGGTTCACATTTTGATAGTAAAGAAGAGGAATTCGATCCGTTTTATATAGGTGGAATTGATAGCTTTATGGGACTTTATCCGGCAGAAAAAAGTGCAGCAATTTATAAGATCAACACAATAGCAATGAGATTTAATCCGATAAAAAATCTTTTTTGTGATATTCAATTTAACGTTTTACAGCTGGGAGATATAGATTACTGGACTCCTGAAGATGACTTTTTTAAAGCAGCTGGAATAAAACTGGGATATAAAACTTTCTTAGGATCATTAAGAATTGGTGCTGCTCTAGATGAGGATAAAGAAAATCACTTCTATTTCTCCTTTGGCTATAATTTCGATCCATTCGAGTTTTCAAGAAGATAAGACTATTCTGTAGTGACAGATCACAGATCTGTCATTATAACAGTTGGACTTCTCGTCCCGAGGAGTCCGCATTGTACAATTGATGTGGAAGTTAAACTTCCTGAACAATAACATTACGAAGTACAACTTCGTAACGAGAAAAATATATAGTTCAATCGAGAGTATTAAACCAGCTTCTCGAAAATAAATAATTATTGACCTTTAATATATGGAATTTTTTCCTACATTAAGGTTGGAGGATAAATGGCTGAAAAAGATGTAACATTAAATAAAAATAATTCGGGGACATTACCTGTAATTCCGCTTAGAAATTTGCTTTTAGCACCTAATACAATAATACCACTTCTGGTTGGCAGAGAGCTTTCTATCCATGCTGCTGAAACGGCTTTAGTAAGCGATAAAAGGATAATATGTGTAACCCAAAAGTTTGAAACTGAGACAGACGAAGATCCCAAAGCCAGGGATCTGTACCGGTATGGAACAATTTGCATGATCTTGCAGATAATGAAGCTTCCAGATGGAAATATGAGATTACTAGTAGAAGGTGAAAAGCGAGTAGTGATAGAAAAATATCGCAGGAACAAGAAATATTTAACTGCAAATTATGTGGTTCAGGACAAAGTACTTTCGGAAAGTGAGTTGGAAAGTGAGGCATTATTACGTTCTTTCAGAAAAGTTTTTAAAAACTATGTTGATCTTAATCGGTCGATTCCAGAAGAAGCAATGATACCGCT
>DAOUVH010000156.1 GCA_030667725.1 Candidatus Cloacimonadota bacterium
CGTTTCATTAACCAGATTTTTCACTTTTTGTCCTTTTAGATTATAAATTGCTAATTCTACCTTGCTGTTTTCTGGTAGTTGATAATTGATAGTCGTGGTTGGATTAAACGGATTGGGGTAGTTGCCAATAAGTTCAGTAACCGAAACCAAATTATTGCCAGCACCGGTTCCTGTATAAGTGAAATCGATAGTTACCAAGTCAGATGAAACTTCATCGTAAACAGCGGCAACACCAGCTGTATAATCTTGACCATTAACAAGATCAGTAAATTGCCATTCAGTATCGGTTGTGTTATCCTGGAAAACGCCATCTAAATAAACATCATAGCCTGTTAGATCATCTGCCATTGGAGCATCCCAGGTAAAGAGGCCTGTATTCTCATCAACATATAAGTTAGAAGGTGGAGTCAAATAACAGAATCTTCCAATATCAGCAATTGTTCCATCCGGATCGGGTGGAGAAGCAGGATCTCCAGCATCAATGCAGGGAGAGAATTCAGTTAGATGAAAATCACTATTTATCGGATCAACGAATAAAGGATCCAGAAAGATATTCATAAAAATATCACATGGATCACCATTGTAATTCACTTCGTTGAGAACTCCTAAATCTGGTGGTATTGAACCCGAAAAATCAGGACCATCGCTATTATAAAAATCACAGTAATCGAATGTTGGTGTAGATGTATTGAAATAGACACTGCCATTAGTTGTATTTCCACCGATAATAGAATTTTCGACTGTTGCTCCTCCGGTCCAGCAATCGATCTGACTCCCGCAACCCTGTGCTTCATTGCCATAGATCGTGCAATTTGTGATTGCTGGTGTAGAAGTCAGTATTTCAATACCACCACCATCTGATCCTGCTATGTTGTTACATATGATATTGTTCAAGAGCATTGGGCTAGAATATTCCTGAATATGAACTCCTCCACCAGCAGAACCAGCAGAATTATCTCTGATGATATTGCCTACTAAGGTTGGAGAACTATTACTAATCAGTAATCCACCACATCCATTATCTGCTGTATTGTTTGAAATAATGTTACCTTCTACATAAGCATCACAGTTATCCCAAAGACTAACTCCACCAACATCTACGCCAGCAGTATTATAGGAAATCACATTGTTCAATAAGATTGGTGAGCAATTGATATAGCATACAATTCCACCAGCATAATCACCAGAAATGTTATTCTTTACGATATTAGAGATTATCTTGGGAGAAGAACTTTTGCATATGATTCCTCCCCCTAACATTCCAAAAGCTGGATCAAAAGTTCCTGTTCCTTCTGTAAGATAGAAACCGGTTAATACAGATGTAGTACCTTCTCCAGACATAAACCTGGCACATGAACCATAATCCGGGTTAGTTGGCTGGCTGCCGTTAATTATCGTATTTTCGATATGAAGTGGGTCAGCATCAATGAGGAAGTTACTGGCAACTGTAATTGGCTTACCTATAAAATCGATATTTTCAAAATAAGTTCCATCTGCCACCAATACTGTATCAGCATCAGCAGCAACTTCAATTCCTGCCTGGATCGTAGGTTGATCGGCAGGAACGTTGATGATGGTTGAGTACAAACAAGTAGTTGATAACAAAACAAAAATCAAAATAAGTGTTTTCATGAGACCTCCTTTTTCTGTCTGTATTGTTTAATTAGCAATACAAGTTCCAAAAGTTATAGAAACTCAGAAAGCAGGATAACTATATATGTATCAGGCAATTATGAGGATAGTAAATTTTTTAATTTTAAAGAATCAGAAAAAAATATTAAAGAAACTTTAAGAAAGTTGAAAGTTTCTTTAATATTTTTAAAGATCAGGAGAAACTGAATTAATTGACAATCAATGATAAGAATGGATTTTCGGAATCAAATATTTCACCTGGTATAAATTTATAGAAAAGGTGCATTATGAGTTGGAAACAACTGACCAAGAAAGAGTTAATAGGAAAAGGCTCATTCGGAGAAGTCTTTAAAGTAACAAATTCATCAGGAGAAATCGGAACCTTAAAAGTAATTCATAAAAAATTTCACGTGAACCGGTTACAATTCAAAAGTGCTTTTGAAACCGCGAAAAAGATAAATGATATTAACTGCTGCAAAATGTTTGAATGGGTCAGCGACAAAGACGTAAGCTGGGTAATGGAATATATCGATGGAAAACCGATTTCATCTCTGAAATTCACTGACAATCATTCTCTCGATAAAATTCTTAAAATAATGATCCAGGTTTGTGATGGACTGATAACTCTACACAGCAAAAATATTATACATCGTGACTTGAAACCGGAAAATATTCTGATCGATCTAGAAGGTGTTGTAAAGATCACCGATTTTGATTTCATAAAAACAGGATTTTCCGAAAAGAAGCTGGGTAAGTTCATAGGCACTCCGGAATATTCATCACCCGAACATTTTATCTCTTCCTACGAATTGGATACGAGAAGCGATCTTTATTCTTTGGGAGTTATTCTTTATGAACTGCTGACCGGAGAACTACCCTTTACCGGGAAAACAGCTAAAAAGATCGGAGATCAACATCGCTTAAAACCACTGGTCTTTCCTACAAAAATAAACCCCGGAATCTCCATTGGAGTGGAAAAAATAATTATCGGATTATTGGAGAAAGAGCCGAATGACCGTTATCAAAACGTACATTCGGTAGCATCCGATCTATTCAAAGAGATAAAGAACAAAAAGGGAATAAAACTCAAATCTGATATTTCCTATCTTTTAAAACCCAAATTCGTGAATCGGATAACACCATTAAAAACATTAAATGAATTATTGGAAGAGTTAAAAAACAAAAATGGAAACATTGCTTTGATCCTGGGTGTATCCGGTATAGGTAAATCAAAATTGATTCAGCAATTTTATTATAATCTGCAATTAGAGGATATTGGATTTTACAAATCAATCTGCAAAACTGTGGAATCTTCCTTGAATCCATTACATATGATTTTTAAGGAAATTATTTCTGATAAATCCGAAAATGAAAAACTAAAATGTTTCGGAAAATTTGGCTGGGATCTGGTGAAATACGGGATTTTATCTGAACAGGATTGGATGAAAAAAATCAAAAAGCCAATCGCGTTATCCGGTCAGAATGCAGAGATCAGGTTGTTCAGTACAATAACTAACTTTCTAAAAAAAGCAGCAGATAAACCTCTGGTGATCTGTATCGATGATCTGCATTGGGCAGATGAGCAAGTATTGAAATGGCTGCAATATGCAGAACGAGATTTAAGAGGTTTTCCTGTTCTAATTATCGGGCTTCATCGCAGTGAACAGCTTTTTGAAAATTCACGCCTTTTACAAATAGAAAATCTTAAACAAGTAATCATTAAAAATCTGAAAGAAATTGATATATCAGAAATGATAAGGTCGATGCTGGGGAGTAAGAGAAGAAGCAAAGAATTGAGCAACTTTATCGAAAACATTGTTTCTCATACAAAAGGTAATCCTCTTTTTATCCGGGAAATGTTGTATTATCTGAACGAGAAAGAGATGGTCTCAATTGTAAATAATAGATGGGAGTTCCCGAAAAAGCTGGAACTGGAAAAACTACCGGATACGATCCAAAAAGTAATTCAAACCAGGCTGCACGAATTGAGCACATCTGCCTTCAAGACTTTGCAGATCGCTTCTGTTATCGGTAAGAAATTCAGTTTTGATATGCTCTTAAATCTAACCCAAAAACAAGAGAACGAATTATTAGACGACTTGATCGATTGCAGGGAAGTATCTTTGTTGGAAGAATCGGGAGATGATTTTGAGTTTATTCACGATAAGATCCGGGAGGTTTTGGAAAGTGAGCTAAAGAAAAAGGATCTAACCTTTTGGAAAGAATTGCATCAAAAAGCAGGAGAATTCCTGGAAGAAAAAAAATCAGCAAAACTTGATGATGTTATGGATGATCTTGCCAACCATTTTTTTAAGGCAGAGAATTTTATGAAATCGGCTGAATATCTCGAACTTGCCGGGGATAAAGCAAAAAAAAATTATCAGAATGAGAGAGCACTCGATTACTATAATAAGTTAATAAAAAGCCTTCGGAGTTTACTAAATATAGATGACTTGGTTATCAGGAAAGCACTACAAAAGATAAATGGAAAAGATCCAAAATCTAGATTACTTTTA
>DAOUVH010000186.1 GCA_030667725.1 Candidatus Cloacimonadota bacterium
ACATAAACACGGTGTATTGGTCGAAGGTGAAATCGGCTACATTAAAGGATCTGAAGACGAAATTGTATCTGATACTGAATTATATACTCAGCCTGATGAAGCTTTAGAATATGTTAAGAAAACCAACGTTGATCTTTTTGCCGCATCTGTCGGCACAAATCATGGCGTTACAAAAGGTGCTCAAATTACTTTAAAACTTGATCTGATCAAAGAGATCGATGACCTGTTGATAGCCAATAACGTTGAAACCGGTATCGTACTCCATGGAGCTTCCGGATTAACTGCAAAACAACAGATCGATGCAATTAGAAATGGTGTCGTGAAAATTAACAAAGATACCCGTTATCAAATGGAGTTTGCAAAAGCTACTCAAGCTTATTGGGAAAAAGAGAAAGATGCAATTGTAAAGCCAAGCAATATTGATGAAGCTGATTATACTATTGATAAAAGTCGTTTTGACCCTCGTAAATGGCTCATCCATAGTGAAAAATCCATGCAGGCAGCTGTTGAAGAGTTAGTCCAAATTACCGGTAGTGCCGGTAAATCGATCTTACTATAAATAAGAAAGTGAATAAGCCACGAAGTTCACAAAGAAACACTAAAGGTAAAGAAAATTATTCTTTGCGTTATTTTGTGTTCTTAGTGGCAAATAAGGAGTAGAGATGAAGAACATTGCAATTAACGGTTTTGGAAGAATTGGGAGACTTGTCTTCAGAGGATTTCTTAATAATAAGGAATACAAAATAATTGCTATCAACGATCTTATGGATACAAAGTCATTAGCATATTTGCTTAAACATGATTCTGTACATGGTATATTGAAGAATGAAGTAGAGGCAAAAGAAGGCGCGATCATTGTTGATGGTACTGAGGTCAAGGTTTTCAGTGAAAGAGATCCTGAAGATCTTCCCTGGAAAGAAATGGATATTAGTGTTGTTGTTGAATCTACTGGAATTTTCCGATCTCAAGAAGGTGCTTCCAAGCACCTTACAGCCGGTGCTAAGAAAGTAATTATTTCCGCTCCAGCAAAAGGAGATGTAGATGCTACAATCGTTCTGGGTGTAAATGATGAAATTCTTAAAGCAGAACATAAGATCATTTCAAATGCTTCTTGCACAACTAATTGCCTCGCTCCTGTTATGAAAGTGATCACAGATAACTTTAAGGTTGAATCTGCATTAATGACAACTATTCATTCTTATACAATGGATCAAAGACTCTTGGATTATCCTCATAGTGACCTGAGAAGAGCTCGTGCTGCAGCCTTAAATATCATTCCCACAACTACAGGAGCTGCAACCGCAACTGCGAAAGTAATCCCAGAGCTAAAAGGCAAAATTGATGGAATGGCTGTAAGAGTGCCAACCCCAACCGGTTCACTTGTAGACGTTTGTATTGTTCTCGACAGAAAAACAACTAAAGAAGAGATAAATAAATTAATGAAAACAGCATCAGAAAACAGAATGAAAGGAATTTTGGAATATGTTGAAGGTCCAATCGTTTCTACAGATATAGTTGGAAATCCAGCTTCTTCTATTTTTGATGCAGAAGTAACAATGGTTAATGATAACTTTATTAAAGTACTTAGCTGGTATGATAATGAAGCCGGCTATGCCAACAGAGTTATTGATCTTGTACAATATATCTCTGAACTGGTATAGTTTATGCATAATTTTTCCATTATGAAAGTGGATATTAAAATAATATTAATAATAAGCCTGCTTTCTGCAGGCTTATTGCTATTTGCTAAAGATTTTACAATTGTTCAAGCCGAACCGATTAAAAATTCTCATAGCAGTACCAGGTATGAAAACATTATCTTTCTTGAAGATTTTGAAGATGGAATCGATTCATGGACAACTACTGATATTACCGATCCCGGCTCCTTTTGGAACACCAGCACTTTCAATGCATTTGGAGGAACCGGAAAATCATGGCGGATGGGAGATGAAAATATTTCTCCAAATGGCGGTTATGAAGATAGCTGGTATCAAGTCCTGGATACACCTGTGATTACCTTGCCCACCTCAGGAAATTTATCAATCTTTTTCGATCAATATAGAGCAATCGAAGAATTAGGAAGTACAGGTAATTTTGACGGATGGGACGGCTTTAATGTTCGCATCAGAAATATGGGACAAGATTATGTTGATGCAGAAATATTAACTGATTGCACTCCCGCTTACAATAGTACAAGTTTATATAGTTTTGGCTTTGAACATAGTGAAGATCCTGATGGAATCCCTGGGATTCCCGGTTGGGGCGGCTCAACAGAATGGATATCAACTTCAATTTCAATTCCTACATCATATCTTGGTAGCGAAGTAAAAATCAGTTTTTCCTTTGCATCAGACCCAAATACATCTACCGGTTCAAATCCTGAATTAACCGGCTTATTTATAGATAACATTGATATTGCCGGAGCTTTTGTTAATGATGGAGAAGATGAAACCGGATTCATGAGTTTTTCCAATACTGCAAAAGGTGGAAACCTATGGCATGTTCTGGAAGATCCGAGCGCTCCTTCCCCGCTTCATGCGCTTGGCTGTTTCGATCCTGAAACATCAATCTATAACCCAAATATGCATAATTATATTTCAAGTGGAGATATTATCACACCAACTGAAGGTGATATCTATTTTGATATGAAAATAAAAACTGAATTTGATGAATACTCTTTTCCGGATTGCGATTATTTCTCAGTAGAGGTAAGATATATTGCAGCAATTTTCCCAACTGAAACTGACACTATCTGGTCAAATTGGAATTCGATTTCTAATCCATTGGGAGACCCTGAAATTGAAAATGTTGTATTTACCGGATCAGTTATTAATTGGTCATATTTTTCCGATAATTGGAGCGGTTACAATGATCTCTCGCTATTGGTTGACGAGACCATCCAACTTCGGATTGGATTACATTCCAACGATGACATCCCTGATGGATTTGGTTTACTGATAGATGATATAACTCTCTCCGATACAACCTATACTCACGTTGGTAATGAAGTTGTTCCAGCTTCAATGCCAACAATGTACAATTATCCTAATCCCTTCAATCCTACCACAACAATCAGTTTTGAAACCACGAATTTACACGAAAATACACGAATTGAAATTTATAATTTAAAAGGACAAAAAGTTAAAACTATCCCCGTCATCCTGAGCGGAGTCGAAGGACAAAGGGAAACTAAATATTCAGTCATTTGGAATGGTACCGACCAAAATAACCAACCTGTTTCCAGTGGAATTTATCTGTATAAATTAAACTCAGGAAACCATTACACCAGCACAAAGAAAATGATATTACTAAAATAAATTTATACTACTTTGCGAAGGTTTTGGAACCTTTCTAATTCTCGACCTTCGCAAAGTTATTATTACATCAATAAGTTTTTCTTTTCTCAACAACTAAACTTCTCAACCTTTTCAATATTTTCTAATTGACATTTAACTTATCTTTATCCAAATTCGGATTTGAATTAATAAGATTATTTGATGAAAACAAAATTGAACTTGAACAATGATTTAAGCAAATTATACTTGGATTATTGAGGATTGTACAAAAGTAGGAAAGAATATGGTGTATACAAAACAAGAAATTGATTTTGTAAAGAGAACACGGGATTTATTATCTCAA
>DAOUVH010000039.1 GCA_030667725.1 Candidatus Cloacimonadota bacterium
AGATGGTTTTAAACCAATAGCAGAAATTAGCTCTTTGTCGCCAACATATATATAAGCAGTACTACTTTTACATTTTTGTTTAAGAAAATCACCTAGGTTTTTGTAAAGTTCAGATGTTGATTCTTTCGTCCCTAATCTTATCCCGTAAGGTGGATTGCAGACAATTATTGAATTATGAATTTCAGGGAGAGACATGAAATCAGTTTGTTTAAGATTAATATTCTGTCCTGAAGGGAGTGTTTCAAAATTCATTTTAGAATCTTGTATAGCAAAGAAACTCATATCACTTCCAAAAATGAGATTTGAAGGAAGTTCTCTAATGTGTTTAGTGCTATTCTCCTTAATTTTGTTCCATTCCTTTTCGTCAAATTCGGGAAAGTTCTCAAATCCAAATCTTTTTCTTTTAAAACCTGAAGGTATTCGGCAATAATTCATCAAAGCTTCGCAAAGAAGAGTTCCACTACCGCACATTGGGTCATAAAGGGGTTTATCATCCTTCCAACCGGAAAGGTTAACAATAGCTGCTGCTAGAGTCTCTTGCATAGGAGCTGATCCCTTGCTTTGTCTGTACCCGCGCTTATGAAGAGGTTCTCCCGAAGTATCCAGACTGATTGTTGCTCTATTTTGGTGAATAAAAAGATTGAACACAACATCCGGAGATTTCGTATCGATATCGGGACGTTTATCGTATTTTTCTTTAAAGAAATCGGCAATTGCATCTTTCAATACAAGAGTAGCATATCTGGAGTGGGTTATCTTACTGTTGGAAACATTCGAGTAGATTGCAAAAGTTTTATTATTGTCTAGGAATTTATCCCACTCTATTTTTGAAGCTGTACTATAGAGATATTTTGTACTGTGGCAATCGAATGTGATCAGTGGAGCCAGTATTCTGCTAATGAACTTACTTTGATAATTTATTCGATAAATATGAGAAATGTCAGTTTTGAAATGAACTCCACGATAAACCGGAGTTATTTCTTTTGTTCCGAATTCTTTCAATTCTGCAGCTCCGAGATCTTCCATTGAACCGGCTACTTGTGCAAAGAACTTGCCATGCTGTTGATATTCAAACATCAATTTTTCTCCTTTTATACAACTTAAACGAAAATAAAATTTATACTATAAATAAGATCTACTTGAGATGATATATCCTGGTCTAAAAGCTCCCTGGAAGAAAAGATTGTAATCTATGAGTTGAGCTTTGGGATGAAGTTTAAATTCAGACTTTATGGGTCTATTGATCTTATCATTTTGCACAGAAAAAAGTTCCTCTCTCTTGCTGTTGAGTAGTTACAGATCCTTCATGTAATAATTCACTAAGATATTTATTGATCTCGTTTATATGAATTCCCAACATCTCTGAAAGGTCTTTATCTGTGCAGGGACGACGCTTTATAGTCTCAATTATCTGTTGTTCAACATCTTTATGGTAACTTCTGAGTTTATTTCGGGATTGGAATTTTGCAATTATTTCAACGGGTAAAGGTTTTATAAATTCTGAAATTTCTTCCATTCTACTTTGTGTAACCGGCTCAATCCAGTTTTCCGTTCCTGGTCGATCAAGAGTATTCAGTTGCACCTTATCGGGAGCGATTTCTATAATCACATTTTTTAGAAGTTCAAGTTCTTCGGTTGTATCGTTCAAGCCTGGAATAATGAAAACTTCCAACCAGATCTCTCCGGAAAAATCTTTGCTGAATTTTATCAATCCCTCTATGATCTTATCATTATCCAATTTGCCATGTGGACGATTTAATTTTTTGAAAACTTTCTTACTAACTGCGTCCAGAGAGGGTAGTAGCAGGTCTATTCCCAAAATTTCTTTCCTTACTTCCTCATCATAAAGCAATGTTGAATTTGTGAGAAGAGCCAGTTTATATTTTGGATAATTTTCCTTAATAAATGTAATTATTTTTCCAATGCCATTATGTAGAAGCGGCTCACCTGCACCAGAGAACGTAATATGATCAAGTTCCGGTTTGGTATCAAGATAACTTTTTAATTCAGCTAAAATATCATTCAGTGGTATGTATTCCTTTCTTTCAATTGTGAGATCTGTTGTCCTTCCGACTTCACAATAAACACAATTTAGACTGCATATTTTGTGCGGAACAAGGTCTACGCCAAGAGAAATCCCCAGTCTTCGTGAAGGAACCGGACCAAAAAGGTGATTATATTTCATTTTTCGATAAATCCTTTAACTTGTATTTTCAGTGCCTTCAAGCTAATTGTTACATCTACTAGGAAAAGTATTACTGATATGATCAACGAAATTATTGCGCTGATAAAAAAGCTTAGAAAGAAAAGCTTTATATTCCAATTTGTAAAATATCCAAATAACAGCAATAGGATCATCATACTGGCTAATAGTATGGTAATAACTATACTGGTAATAGCTGTTCGCAGAACTTTACCGCGTTTATAAAGAATGTTGATCTGGATTGGAATTATATCACTTTGATTTCCGTTTTCCTTTTCTTTTGCAAGGAATCGAGAACGATCAATTACTCTCCCTAGACGATTTGTGAAAGAAAGCAGAAGCAACCCAACTCCAGAAATGAGAATAATAGGAGAGATGGCAGACTGCATTAATTGTATAAGATTTTGTATACTTTCCATTTTTTTACCTCTAGATCTTAGCAACTAAAAAAAACATATAGAGACTAACTATTGTCTTCTTTAAATCTTCCCTCTTACGTCCTTTTCTACTTGCATAGCCAAATTGTTAGTCTTCTCCAATAATTCATCAGATTTAGTGAGGATATCGAATTTGAATGTTTCATCTTCGATGCTGCCCATATTTATCTTCACATTGAGGTAAGCGCTTTTTGCAGCTGCATTGGCAGTAATGGCAGCTACTCCTGCATCAGACAGAGCATTGGTATTTCCGATTTTTGCAACTTTTGCTGCAAGTTCCACAGCTTCCAAAGCAATTGTTAATGTTTCAAGCGGCACAAGGATAGCTTTTTTGGTTGCTTCCTGAATGGTGGCATTTCTCATTTTTTGATCATCATCAGTTTTCTTGGGTAATCTTGCAGCATCCATCATTTCATAAAATGCCTGAGTATCTTTATCTATTGCTATTAGTGAGTGTTCCTTAATGTTCTGTCCGATCTCAGCAATTTCTTTAGCTTCTTCCCAAACCTTTTCATACCCTTTTTTGCTGAATGTAAGGTTGGAAACCATCGCACTGAGTGAACCAGACATTGCAGAACAAAGTGCTGCTACACTTCCACCACCAGGTGCAGGGGAATCTGTAGAAAGCTCATCACAAAAGTTGGTTAATGTTCTGTTAACCAGATCATTCTTATTAGAAATCGCATACTCAATTACTTTTTTATCAATATCAAATTCTGCAACGTCTTCCAATCCCATACTTTGAACTGCAGTTTCGATGATCATCCGCTCTGGGATGCCCGCACTTTCTCCCATCTTCTTCAAGTAATATTTACCAGATTCTAAAATTGCAGCTTTAGGAAGAAGTCCAACCAACTCACTACCAGTAACTTGTATTCCTTTTGCATTTGCAAGTTCACGAACTTTATCCAGTACGAGATGAGCAGGTGTTACATTGTAATTTGTAAGATTTATGCTGATCTGTGCACGATTAAAATCATCAATAAACCAGCCCACTGCTTTACAATCTTTAAATAGACCAGCTATTTTCACTTTGTTACCATTTTTATCTTTAATGAGTTTATTATTTTCATCTCTGGCAAAACGCCCACGTTCGCGGATATCAAGGGCAATATCGTGAGCTTTTTTCTTATCTCTTGTATTTAGATTTATATTATATGCAATTAAGAATTCTCGAGCGGAAATTGCCGTTGCTCCCGATTTTGTGTTAAATTTTTGAGGACCATAATCAGGTTTCCAATTTGGATCTTTCATTTTTTTTGGAAGTGCTTCATATTCACCTTTTCTTACTTCGGCTAAATTTTTCCATTCCGGTTTACTGGCAGCATATTCATATAAATAAACTGGAATAGTGAGTTCTTCACCAACTCTTTTTCCAAGTTTATGAGCAAGTTCTACACAATCGGCCATTGTCATATTAGCAACAGGAACGAACGGGCATACATCTGTTGCTCCCATTCTGGCATGAGCACCTTTATGTTTTGTCATATCTATTACCTGGCTGGCTTTTTTAATAGCCTGGAAGGCAGCTTCAACAACATTGTCAGGTTCACCAACCATTGTAAATACAGTGCGGTTTGTAGTTTCTCCGGGATCAACATCCAGTAACGTAACACCCTTTACTGCCTTGATTGAAGCAGCAATAGCATCTAAAATCTTCTTATCTTTCCCTTCACTGAAATTCGGAACACATTCTACTAATTGCATAATTTACTCCATTCGATTTATTAATATATTTTTTCAATCGGTAAAAGCACAATATTGCCAATCTCTTGTTCGATAAAATCAACACCGGAATTCTTCAACTCCGCCAGCATGAAATCAATCTGATCCTGTTCCGCAATTGCCATGATAACATTTGCATAACCCTTGTCTTTGCTGAACGATTTTCTAAATCCAGCAAAAATGGGATTATCAAAAGTGAGTTTATGACCTAACGATTCACCCGAAAGAACAATAGTGTCGTCAATTCCAGCTTCTGTGAGTGCCATTAAAACATCATCTAAGTATTTTTCTTTGTTCAAGTTTAATATCATGTACATAATTTTCTCCTAATCGGAAACATTTGTTTCCCCGGATTTAAATAAAGCAATTTTGGCTATGATCGGTCCCACAACCATAACAACGAATGTCGTGGCAGTGATCACACTAATGATTTGTACTGCTTGCAAATGAAATCCCTCTTTTTCCATAACTTTGGAAGCGGCAAGGGCAAGCCCCACAGCAACTCCTGCCTGAGACATCAAGGCAAGTCCTAAAAAATTTCTTATTTTTCTCGGTGCTTTGGAAATGGTGGAGCCGATAAAAGTTCCACTCCATTTTCCAACTGATCGTGCAATAACATAAATACTGATGAGAAGAGAATATTTCATTATCAATGGAATATTTAGTCTTGTACCAATGAGAACGAAGAACCATACATACATGGGTGGTGTCCAATCTCCTAGAGTAGTGAATATCTTTCGAGCTGTAAGTTTGCTTTTATTTACTAATACAATTCCCATAGTCATATTTAATAAAATGGGTGAAAGGTGAAAATATTCTGAAATTCCACAATTGATAAGAATGATGCCAATCGATAACAATAATAGACTTACTCTATCGTGTATAAACTTTGCAATGGGAACCATAACAAAACCAATTAATACACCAGCAACAATTGAAAATAGAACTTCCAAACCGGCGTGTTCTAAAGCATGTAGAATGGAAACTTCTCCACCTGATTTACTGCCGGACATAAGGATGATAGAAATTGGTAATGAAATTGTAAAGAGTAACAGGGCAAGAATATCATCTAATCCCATCACAGCATAAAGGGTGGTAGTGAATTCACCTTTAGCTTTGTATTGTTTGATAACTTCTACAGTTCCTGCCGGGGCAGTAGCACTTGCCAGAGAGCCAAAGATAAGCCCCATGGGAATACTTTTTAAAATCAATGCACTGAAGATTCCAACTAGAAGGAAAGCACCAAAAGCTTCAAAAATGACAATGGAGATAATAGATTTTCCAAGTTTTCTGATTTCTTTAAACCTAAGTTCTCCTCCAATACCAAATCCAATTAGTGAGAGTACAACCAGATTTACAATATCTAAAGATTTGATCTGTTCCGGTGATAGCATTCCGAGAATATCTGGTCCGAGCAATGCTCCTGCGATAATATAGCCAACAATAAGTGGCGTTTTTAGCAATGTTGCTCCACGTGACAAAATGAGTGCCAGTAGAATAGAACCACCAAGAAATAGAAGTTGCAGATATTGAGGGAACATAATTTACTTCTGTGTTTTAATTAATTCGTATATATCTGAAGGATTTTCGGCGGATAATATTTTATCAACGAATTTTTGATTTTTTAGACGAAGTACCAATCGGGAAAGGACTTTAATGTAATCCTTATCCTGTTTATCTGAAGCACCGATCATGAAGATGAGTTTAACAGGTTTATCGTCTATGGATTCATATTCCAAACCCTCGCGCTTACGTCCGATGGCAATAACAAAATCTTTAACGGTTTTTTGACGTGCATGTGGAATAGCAATTCCGTAACCAATTCCTGTACTCATTAATTTTTCCCGTTTGAAAATCTCTTTAGAAAACGTTTTGGGATCAGTTATAAAGTCATCTTTGCAAATGATTTCAAGAAGTTCATTCAAAGCATCTTTTTTATCATTCGATTGTATATCAATAATTTGGGTTTCATTCACCATGTTTGATATTTTAAAAATTTTATCCATATTTTACCTCATTACAAAGTTACAAATTTTCTTGTACTTCAATTCTCTTCATTTCCACGGTTATTATTCTTTTATCTGTAGCTTGGATTATTGTGATATCCCAATTTCCAATTTTTAGTTTAGTATCTGCTCTAGGAATTCTCTCGAGTTTATCTATGATCATCCCTGCAATTGTTTCATAATCTCCTAATGGCAGATCCATATCGTAATCATCGTTAAGAAAATCAATTTCTGCATAGCTTTGCACTCTGTACAATCCACTTGATATTTGGCTTATCTCTTCGGTTGCGTTATCATATTCATCTTCAATTTCACCGACAATTTCTTCTAGAATATCTTCAATTGTAATAACACCTGCAGTACCGCCATAGGAGTCCAGGATAATCGCCATACTCACTTTTTCTTTCTGCATTACCGTAAGAAGCTTATTCACATCCATAGTTTCCGGTGCAAAGAAAGCATTCCTTATAAAATCTGCAGCAGTAAGACCATCATGGTCTTTTTGTTTTAAGAGATCATATATTATTAAGATCCCCTTGATATTATCCAGGTCATTTTCATAAACCGGGAATCTTGTGAATCCCCTTTCCTTAGCAATAGAAATAATCTCATCAATAGATGCATCTAATGGGAATGCAATGATATCAGTACGGTGAATCATCACGTTCTGAGCATCTAATTCTGAGAATTCAAGTGCCTCTTCCAGCATTTCCATTTGATCTTCATGTAGAACACCGTCATCTTTAGCCTCAGAGAGCATAAATGAAAGATCTTCTCGTGAAATAAAATTGTATCTTGATTGATGTGGAAGTTTAAAGAGTTTTGCGAGAGTTTTATTTAAATAGGATACGAATTTGACAAAAGGTGTAAAAATAAAACTAAAGAATTTGAGCATTGGAAATCCTTTGCTTACCAATCTATTTGGGAAATCTCTGTAAAGTGCTTTTGGTATCAACTCAGCAAAAATAAGTATCAATCCTGCGAGAATGAGAGTTGCAGTATGCTCTGAAATATTAATTACAGACTTTTTATTTAAAGTATTAATAAGAAAGATTGAAAGTGAAGATACTACAACAAGTGATATGTTTGTTCCAAATAAAGTTGTTCCAAATATCTGGTCAGGTTTTTCCAGAAAAGTAAGTATCTGTTTCTTTTTTTTACTACTTTTTGCTTCTTGCTCTAGTTTTAATCTATCAAGAGAGATGAGACCCTTCTCTATACCTGAAAAAAAACCAGATAAGATAAAGAATAAAATTATGATGAAAAGTGATATGATCCACATTATTAATTTTCTACTTTTTCATTCCTATATGCTAATTTTAAAGCATCAATAAATTCATCCAACTCACCAAGCAAAATGTCATTCAATCTGAATGTTGTCAATTTTATTCTATGGTCTGTGACTCTGGATTGAGGAAAATTATAAGTTCTTATTTTTGCACTTCTATCACCAGAACCAACTTGTGACTTACGTTTAGCAGAGATTTCTGCCTCATGTTTAGTTAGTTCCTGATCATATAATCTTGATCTGAGTACTTTATAAGCTTTATTCTTGTTTTTAAGCTGTGATTTCTCGTCCTGGCAGGTTACAACAAGTCCGGTTGGTTCATGTGTGATCCGAACGGCAGAGTCTGTTGTATTCACACTTTGCC
>DAOUVH010000144.1 GCA_030667725.1 Candidatus Cloacimonadota bacterium
TCTAATAGCAATGCACATTGCAGTTATCGAAATTCCAGTTGGGATAATTACAGCTTTTCTGGGTTGTCCTTTCTTCCTGTTCATTATGGCAAAAAGTAGATAGTATGAAAATAGTTATTTGTATTATCAAAATATTGAAAAATCGGTCGATCAGTGATTTATGCTAAATGAGGTTGTCATGGTGAGCGGAGACGAACCATAGCCTCCAATAAATAATGTGCTATGCCTTTCGTCCTTCGACTACGCTTTCATCCTTCGTAGTGCTACGGAGAACGGACAGGATAACACGAGCTCAGGACTTATAAATATAATAGTTCTTTAAAAGTATATAGAGTGGGATGAAATAAAAAAACCTTCGAGAATGATCCCGAAGGTCTGAATAGAATATTTATCAATAGTTAAATTGTTACTTTAACCTCTTTGATCTCTTCGAATGCTTCCAAATGCTCTTCGATCTCTTCAACCAAGTTATCACGGTATTTATCGAATTTTGGAATCTCCACATCAATGATTGCAACGCCATTTTCAAATCCGACATACTTAACCATTTTAAGTGTGACGATGTCTTCTCCAACACCGGGATAAATGACCTTCTTGAGCTCTTCAACAATAGTATCTTTAGAAAAGGATTCTTTTTCAGCTAAACCATGTTCGATCTCGTATTGCTTGATTGCTTTTTTAAGTGTATCAACTGCAAGAACGGAGCAGTGCATTTTAACTGGTGGTAATCCATCAAGCGCATCAGCAGCACCTTTCCATGAGATATTCTTAGCTTCTGCGATCGTTTTTCCCATTGCCATATCTGTGATTATAGAACCTGTAGCAATGTTGGAAGCGCATCCGTATGATTGGAATTTAATATCATCAATAATATTTGTTTTGGGATCAATCTTCAGGGTTATTGATATTTGATCACCACAAGCAGGACTTCCTTCGGTAGCTTCAGCATCCGGATTTTCCAACTTTCCAATATTGTGTGGTTTCATGAAATGATCTAATACCTTCTGTGAATATTGCATAATATTCTCCTTGTTTATCTTTTTATATTAATTATAAAGAGGACTTCGTGATCGAAGCTCTTTTACTACTTCAGCAAGCTTTTCTACAGTATAATCGATTTCTTGGAATGTATTGTATCTGCTGAATGTGAATTTCATTGAACTGTGTGATTGCTCATGACTTCTTCCGAGAGCCATTAAAACATAATTTGCTTTTAGTCCCTGGGAAGCACAAGCGCTTCCAGTGGAAATGGAAACACCACTAATGTCCATCATCATCATTATTGCCTCTCCTTCGATATAATCAAAGGAAATGTTGATATTATGAGGAGCACGTTTAGCTCCTCGCGGACCATTCAATAAAGTGTCAGGAATTGTAGATTCTATTTTATTGAGCAGATAGTCAGAAAGCTTTCTGATCTTTGCAATGTTCTCATCCAAATCATTAAAAGCAAGTTCTACAGCTTTTGCAAATCCTGCAATGGCTGCAATATTCATGCCGCCGGTTTGCAGATTGTCCATCCTGTTCACACCATGCTGAACCTGTCCTAATGTTATTCCTTTTCTCTGATACAATAAACCAATACCTTGAGGACCGTGAATTTTGTGGGCACTGATAGACATCAGGTCTATTCCTAATTCATTCACATCGATCGGAATACGTGCATAAGCTTCACATGCATCAACATGTATTGCAATTTTTTGTTCAGTAATATCCAATATTTTCCTGATCTCTTTTAGTGGTTGAATTGTACCGACAGTATGATTTCCTAATGTTGTCATGAATAATATTGTATCTTCACGGATTGAGTTTTTGAGTTGTTCAATATCGATGAAACCTTCATGATCAGCTTGAAGATAGGTTACATCAAATCCGCTTTTTTCAAAGAAAGCTGCATTGGTTAGGATATCCGGGTAATCGATCACAGAACAGATAATGTGTGTTCCTTTGTTTGAATTTGCTGTAAGGTAACCCTTAATTGCCAAATTATTGGCAGCTGTTCCACCGGAGGTGAAATGAATTTCTTTTGTCTTTGCTCCCATCGAATCTGCAATGCTCTTTCTTGCTTTTTCCAAATTATCGGAAGCTTCAGTTCCCATTGCATTGAAATTTTCTGGGAAGTAATATTTATTCTTCATGTATTCAGTTGTTATTTTCACAACTTCCGGTGCTGGTTTGGATGTTAAGCAATTATTAAAATATATTCTTTCCATCAATTCTCCCTATAGTCTAGCCACGATTTGATCCAGTTTTATCGAATCGAAATATTTTTCCGTATGTTCATTTATTTCATCCCAAAGTTCTTTGAATCCGCAAGGTAAACCGATGCAGTGTACATGTTCTTCTGCATTTCCATTGCAGATCGGAGCAACATAGTTCTCATCAACTGCTTCCATGATATCTCTCAGCGAGATATCATGTTTTTCTAAGGCAAGTTGATATCCACCTTTGGCTCCGTGGATGCTTTTTACGAGTCCATTCTGCTTCAACTTTCTAAAGAGTTGTTCAATATATTTCACCGGGAGATTCTGATTTTTACATATTTCATTAATTGAAACTGGTTTATCTACAGAGTTCAAAGCAAGTTCTGTAAGTGCTCGTACAGCATATTCAGTCTTCGTAGAAATATTCATTTTCATCTCCTTAGAGGATAACATATTAAATTAGTATGAATTGGCAAATATTTTTTTTAAAAGGTGCAAAAAAGATGATAAGTTTGAAAAGTGTAAGTGTATCGTACCAGCAAAAAAGAGTTCTGGAAGATCTTTCAATAGATTTTCTTAAAGGAGAATTCTGTGCTCTTTTAGGACCCAATGGAGCAGGAAAATCAACCCTGCTTAGAGCAATACTTGGTTCCCAACTTGAGAAAACTGGAAAGGTATATATTTCTGGAAAAGAGCTACGTGATTGGTCACGGCAGGAGCTTGCCAAGCAGATTGCAATAATCCCGCAGGATTTCCAGCTTCAATTTGATTACACAGTTGAAGATCTCGTATTAATGGGAAGATTTCCATATCTTGGACGCTGGCAGAATTACACAAATAATGATGAGAAAAAAGTAGGGCAGATTTTGATGCAGCTTGATCTTATCTCGTTGAAAAACAAACTATATTCACAACTGAGTGGTGGGGAACGCAGGCGTGTTTCTATAGCGAGAGCATTAGCTCAAGAAACGCAAATATTATTGATGGATGAAGCTTTTGCGAATCTTGATATAAATCATCAATTAGAGATCATGCAATTACTTTCCGAGATAAATAGGGAGCACAATAAACTTATCATTCTGGTTTCGCATAATATTAATTTAGCCAGTGAATATTGCGAGCGAATTGTAATGCTTAAAAAGGGAGTTGTGATCGCTGATGGAAAACCGGAGAATATTGTGAATTCAAAGAATCTGAAAGAGCTGTATAAT
Source organism: Candidatus Cloacimonadota bacterium (assembly GCA_030667725.1). The sequence goes on from DAOUVH010000144.1 coordinate 3,416, forward strand.
GCTGAGTTGAAAATAATAAAGAATCCAGTTTCAGGAAAACCAAACTTGATCTATCCGGGGAAAAATGCGCATTAAATTTATAATTTCTCTACTCATTATATCAATGAAGTTGGTCGGTTTGAATATCAGTGGTCGTGTAGTAGATGTAAATAGGGAGCCAATAGGGAATGTTGTCATTACAGAAAATAATAAAGCTGTAATCTCACGTGAGAATGGGTATTTCAAGATTGTGGATGTATCAGCAAATGACGAGATCACTTTTCATAAGATCGGCTATAAAGATAAAACATTATTAGCAGGTTACATAACAGAAATAGTAATTTTAGAAGATGATATAATTACAATTCTGGGATTGAGGGTAATTGAAAAAAGGAAAAGAGAACTGATCGGTTCAAACGAGATTATTGTTATAAAAACTGGTAATACTTCTGGCTCAGCGGCAGATATTTTACGAGATAATACTGATCTGCAAATATCGGGAACTCCACTCACCGGTGAGGAGCAGAAGATCATCTTTCCGGGTTATAAAGCGCGTCATACATTGGTAATGCTGGATGGTATCCCTTTGAACAAAAGTGGATCAGCATTTGATGTTTCAACAATTCCGGCTGAGATCATTGAAAGTATTGAGATTGTGAAAGGAAGTTCCAGTAGTATTGGTGGAGCCGGTTCAATGGGTGGAATTATAAACATTAATACAAAACGAGCTTCCAGTAAATATATGGCAAATGCGAGTCATACTTTCGGCTCATTCGGTTTGGATAAACACTCATTAACATTATCTGCCGCAAATTCTAAGATTCAGTTTTATGCTTTTGTTAGGAAGAGTTTTGCCCGTAACGATTTTAAGTATATCCCTGCAGAAGATCCCGATACGCTGAGAATCAGAGATTACAATGAAAAAATAATTTACTATTCTAATATCAGTTTAGGTTATTATGGATCGATTGTAATACTATCATACAAATTACTATTCCATGATTTTTTTAA
>DAOUVH010000127.1 GCA_030667725.1 Candidatus Cloacimonadota bacterium
CCTCTTTGACTCATTCCATGAACTTCTGCTTGCTTCAAATTAAAACCGGATTCGATTGCTGCATAACCAATAATAGTGGCTATGGAAAGTATCCCCTGACCACCAACCCCTGCAAGAATTATATCTTTTTTCATATTTTCTCCTTATTTTTCACCACAAAGACACCATAAAAAAAACTTAAATATTCTCTGTGCTCTCTGCGCCACTGTGTTTAATTTTATCTTTTCTTCTTTGCATAAACGTGGATACAAGGTCTTCGGGGAATTATCACAGAAACACCATCATAATCGACTTCTTCTTGAATAATATTCACATTTTCATCATGATTTCTGGATAGGGGATTAATAACTTTGATATGCTCTTTATCTACACCTACTCCTAAACATATTTGTTCGATCCTACCTGTAACCTGAGAATCCTGCATTCCTGTCATTGCTGTTGTATCATTATCCATTATCACTATTACAATGTTTGCTTTACATTCTACAGCATCAAGCAATCCGGTAATTCCTGAATGGCCAAATGTAGAATCACCTATCGTCGCAATAGATGGGAAGAATCCTGCATCAGCAGCACCGATCGCCATTGTAATTGAAGCGCCCATATCGACACATGTATTAATTGCATTGTAAGGTGGAAGATAACCTAAAGTATAGCACCCGATATCAGAGAAAACATGTCCTTTGCCATATTGATTAGTTACAGCGTTAAGTGCTTTATATGTATCAATGTGAGGACAACCTAAACAGAGTGCTGGTGGTCTTCCAGTTACAACTTCCGGTATTTTATTACTTGGAAGTTCAGGTAATCCTAAAGCCTTTCGAATTATCTGTGGGTTGAGTTCCCCAGCTCTAGGTAAAGTACCATCAAGACGACCAATTACATTGATGCCCTTCCCAAGATATCCTTTTAGCATCTCTTCAACAAGTGGCATCCCTTCCTCAATAACCATTATTTTATCACATTCAGAAGTTATCTTTTCAATCTGCTTTCTTGGAAGCGGATACTGACTGACCTTCAAAATTGGATTTTTACTTTTAATTTCTTTATAGTTTTCTACGAGATAATTATAGGCAAGCCCACATACAATAATTCCAAGTGATTTATCATCGCCATCATAATAAATATTAAAAGGAGATTCTTCTGATTCTTTTACAAGTTCATTTTGGATTGATAGTAAGTGTTGATATTTCTTTCTAGCGAATGCTGGTAATAACATAAACTGATCTTTATTCTCAGGTAAATGCATTTCATTCTCTTTTAGAACGTCTTTTCTAACAACACCAGCACGAGAATGCGCAAGACGGGTTGTTAATCTCATCATAACAGGAAGATGATATTTTTCTGAGAGTTCGTATGCATTGTAACACATATCATATGCTTCTTGTTGATCTGATGGTTCAAAAGCTGGCATTAAGGCAAACTTTGAAAAATAGCGTGAGTCTTGCTCGTTTTGAGAAGAGTGCATTGAAGGATCATCTGCAACTGCAACAATAACACCACCATTTGCACCTGTTAATGCAGAATTCATATATGCATCTGCTGCCACATTTAGTCCAACATGTTTCATGGTTACAATTGTTCTTTTGCCAGCATATGACATTCCAAGTGCTGCTTCCATTGCCGTTTTTTCATTGGCAGACCAGGTTCTGTGTACGTTTCTTTCTTCAGCATCCGGGCTCCGTTGAATATACTCAATTATCTCGGTAGAGGGAGTTCCAGGATAGCCATAAGCACCTGATAACCCAGCATCCAAAGCACCTTGACCGATAGCTTCATCGCCCAAAAGTAGTAACTTCTTCATAATTAGCTCCTTAACTCTTTTTCTAGTTTATTTTTTTGTCATAAAACTAACTACACAAATTCTTACAAGCTTTTTATTTGACACATTGAATTCCTTATTAAAACTTGAAAAAGTTAAAACTTAAGATTCATTAAGGATGTGGAAATGAAAAATAACGGTTTTATCGAAAGATTCGAACGATACTCTGTTAAACACAAACTTTTTAGAAGTGGGGAGAAGATACTCGTTGGTTTTTCCGGTGGTGCAGATTCCACAGCTCTTCTATTAGCTCTCTGGCATTTGAAATCCAAATATGGCTATTCAATTCTTGCTGCGCATGTCAATTATGGATTACGTGAAAATGAATCTCAACTTGATGAACAATTTGTAAGAAAATTTTGTTTTGATCGAAATATATCTCTTGTTGTTAAGGATATAAAGATCAATCCTAAATCAAATGTAGAAAATCACGCTAGAGAAGTACGATTTGATTATTTTAATAAACTTTGTAAATTATATAAAATTAATAAAATTGCATTAGGCCACAACCGTGAAGACCAAGCTGAAACTTTGCTCTTTCGCATGTTCAGAGGATCCGGTTATACAGGCATTAAAGGGATTTCACCAATTACTGAAGATATTGTTCATCCATTGCTCAGTTTTTCCAGAGAAGATATTGTTTCCTATCTGGAAACTGAAAAAATTCACTGGCGTGAAGATCTTTCCAATAAAGATAATACATATTCAAGAAATAAGATCCGTAATCAAATGATACCTTGGATAAAAGAACATTTAAACCCAAATGTCGTTACTAAATTATATGAGACTGCTGAGATATTCTCTGAAACTGATGACATTTTGGAATCTCTTGCAACCAGAAGATTTTTAAAAGCACAGATCAAACACTCAAAAGATGAATGTAGATTGTCAGCAAGAATTATAAGAAAAACAAAATCGGTATTACGTTATTACGTTTATAAAGAAGCTTATTCAAGAATTAATGGAAATGCAAAAGATTTCTACCATAATAATTTTATAGAGATTGAAAATTTACTTACTTCAGATGGCTCCAAACAAATTTTCTTACCTAACAATATTTTTGTTTTCAAAGAATATGATGAACTTATATTTACAAAAATAGATATTTCGAAATCTGAGAACAGCGGAAATGAAAAAGAAATAACTTCACTTCGTAATCGGTTTACTTTTGAAGATTACCGAATTATTATGAAGAAACTTAAAAAAATGCCTAACAAGCGTAATTTATTCGAAGATAAAAACGTTGCTTATCTGGATTTTGATAAAACCAATTTTCCAATCACAATTCGACACAGAAAACCTGGTGATAAGTTTTATCCTCTTGGTATGCAGCATAACAAAAAATTAAAGGATTTTTTAATTGACGAAAAAGTCCCAAAATTCGACAGGGATAAGGTGTTAATTTTTTGCGATCAGGAAAAAATAATATGGCTCGCCGGTCATCGGATAGATAATAGAGTTGTCACTTCGGAACAGACTCAGAATATCTTATTTATGAAGATAGAAAAAATGACGACTAATAGAATGAGAGCAGCCGATAGAATAACTAAGAAATAGGAGGAGTAAGAAGCTTTTTTACTAACATAATTATGCGAAATGATATTGAAAAAATATTAATCACTGAATCAGAAATACAAGAGAAGATCAAACAGCTTGGAGAGCAGATATCAAGAGATTATAAAGGTAAAAACCCTGTTCTGATCTGTATCTTAAAAGGTGGGATTGTCTTTCTTTCAGATTTAATGAGGAACATTTCTACACCTGTAGAGCTTGATTTTATGTCACTTTCCAGTTATGGTGACAGCACAAAATCATCAGGTGTTGTAAAAATCAAGAAAGATATTGATGTAGATATTACAAACAGGGATGTGATTATTATCGAAGATATAGTAGATAGCGGTTTAACCTTAAAATATCTTAATGAATATTTTAAGCATCACAATTCTGCATCGATAAAAATATGCGCACTGTTAGATAAACCCAATGCACATCAAATAGATATCAAGATCGACTATTTAGGTTTTGAAGTTGGAAATGAGTTCGTTGTCGGATACGGCCTTGACTATTCTCAGAAATACCGAAACCTTCCGTATATTGGAATTCTCAAGAAGGAGATCTATTCATAATGCAACAAAAACAAACTAATAATAAAAAAAATAGCAAAAATCAATTTCCCAAGATGAAGAAATCACAAGCTATCACCTTCTGGATAGTGCTTGTTCTACTTGTAGTTGTTATGTTCCAAATGAGTAAGATGAATAATAGAAATATTCAGGAAATCACTTTTTCCGATTTCCTAGAAATGGTTAAACGTGGTGAAGTACAAAAAGTCGGATTTGATGAAAAAAATGTGACAATAACTAGTATGACTGGACAGAATTTATCAACCTATCTTCCCTTCCAAGATCCTGACCTGGTAAAACAACTTACCGATGCCGGAATTCAAGTTTATTCACAGAAGCCAAATAAATTGATCGGAATGTTACTTTCCTGGTTCCCATTTTTAATTTTTATTGGAATCTGGATTTTCCTGATGCGCGGAATGAGAGGGGGAGCAAGTCAGGCATTTAGTTTTGGGAAAAGCAAAGCTAAACTTAATGCTAATGGAAAAACTAAAGTAACATTTGAAGATGTAGCCGGAGTTGATGAAGCAAAAGAGGAATTAGAAGAGATTGTCGAATTTCTGAAAGACCCTAAGAAATTCCAAAGACTTGGTGGTAGAATCCCACGAGGTGTTCTACTTCTTGGAAGACCCGGAACAGGTAAAACTTTACTGGCAAAAGCAGTAGCAGGAGAAGCCAAAGTTCCATTCTACAGTATTAGCGGCTCAGATTTTGTAGAGATGTTCGTTGGTGTTGGTGCATCCCGTGTTCGTGATATGTTCGCCAATGCTAAAAAAACTGCCCCATGCATTGCTTTTATTGATGAGATAGACGCAGTTGGAAGACATCGTGGTTCTGGTCTTGGTGGAGGACATGATGAAAGAGAACAGAC
>DAOUVH010000270.1 GCA_030667725.1 Candidatus Cloacimonadota bacterium
AGTTCAATGCTTTTCGGGCATCACCACCACAAAGTTCTGCAATGTAGGGAATGCACTTTTCTTCAAATTCAATTTCTACCTTTATCTCTTTCAAGGCACGCTCAATAATTCGTGTAATATCTTCATCAGAAAGCTGATTCAGCACAAAAACATTACAGCGGGAGAGCAGTGCTGGAATGATTTCAAAAGAGGGATTTTCGGTTGTAGCTCCAATTAGAATAACAGCACCTGATTCCAAATAATGAAGGAAGGCATCCTGCTGAGATTTATTGAATCTATGAATCTCATCGATAAATAAAATTGTACTCTTATTCTTTGTTTTAAGTGTGAATTCTGCCTCTTTCATCACGAGCTTCACATCTTTAATACTGGAAAGCACAGCACTGAAAGAGATGAATCTGGATTTTGTTCTCTTCTCTATCAGTCGAGCAATAGTTGTCTTACCTGTGCCGGGAGGACCCCAGAAAATGAAGGAACTGTAATTATCATTTTCTATCATATTACGCAATTGTGAACCATCTTTCATTATCTCATGCTGTCCTATTATTTCTTCAATTTTACAAGGACGTATCTTTTCTGCTAACGGTATATTAGTTGGTGTTTTCTCTTCTGAAAATAATGATATTTGATCAGACATTTCAACCTCTATATGCTTGAATTTCCCGCTAACAAATCAAATTCAGTTTTTTTGGTAAAAGTTCAATTTTGAAATTAAGAGGATTTTTCAATTTAGGAAGTTCACCGTCTGTATAAAAAGGTAGTGGTGTTTTGGTGATCACTTCTATCGTTCTACTCTGTTTAAGATCCACTTCGGGCTCTTTTAAATGTTTACCTTTTATAGCTGATGGAAGCAGAGACAGAAGCCTTCTGCGTGAGATTGTTTTAATAAAACAAATATCCAGGAATCCATCGTCTATTATGGCTTCAGGTGTTAATAAAAAACCGCCCCCAGTGTACTTCCCGTTCCCAATAGCAATTAGCAAGAAAGGTGAATTATAGGTATAGTTATCCAATTTCACTTCGGCTTCAAACGGTTTTAAGGCAACTAAAGCTTTAATTACAGCAAGAAGATATCTTGGTAAGCCATTCAGATGTTTGATCTTATTCGAGATCTGGGCTGCTCTGGCGTCAAATCCCATTCCCAGTGCATTAATGAAATATCTATCTTCGATCTTGCCAACATCGATCTTTTTCGTAATAAATTTTTGCAGAGTATCTACTGCTTTATTAATATTGGAGGAAAGGTTGAAACTTGCTGCAAAATCATTGCCGCCACCTTCCGGGATTATTCCGACATTTACTTCTTCAGCTTTCCCTGAATGCATAACTCCGTTAACTACTTCATTCAATGTGCCGTCTCCACCCACCGAGATAATATTACTAAATCCCTTTTTTATAGCATCTTTTGCAAGTTGGATTGCATGTTGTGGTGCTTTGGTCAATTCTATCTCGAAATTGAGTTTATGTTCATTTAGTGATGTGATCAAGTTACTTATTTTCTTTCCTGTTTTACCTCTGCCGGCAGTTGAATTTACAATAAAAAACCATCTTTTATCTCGCATATTTTCTCCCTTTATTCATTTCAATTTTTCTTAGAATAAAAACAAATTCACCTTTTGGAAGCTCTTGTGTCATTAAAATAAGTTCTTGTAAATTTCCCCAAAATATTTTCTCGTTTGGTTGTGTGAGTTTATAAGCAATTATTGCCTGTCTGTTCGCTCCCAATGTTTTTTTCATGTCAGCAAGAAGTTGCTTTAGTCGGTAGGGTGTTTCCAGGAATATAAGATCATAACTATTTGGAAGGCGTTTGATAGCGCGTTTGCGTTCATCTTTATTAGCAGGCAAAAAGCCATAATACAAAAATTGCTCAAGTTTAAGTCCGCTTGCCATCAATGCTGTCATAATGGATGAAGCACCCGGAATTGGAACTACCTTGACTCCATTTTGATGACATTGCCAAACCAGATTATTACCCGGATCGGCAAAAAGCGGTGTGCCTGCATCGCTGATCATTGCAGCAGTTTCACCATTCATTAACAACCTATTCAGAATAACTTGTGTCTGCTCGGTTTCGTTATGTTCATTCAAAAGCTCCAGCGGTTTTTTAATGTCATAACTTTTCAGCAATCTACTTCCTACCTTAAATTCCTCGCAGATCACGAAATCCACTTCCTTCAGAATTTTAAGTGCCCTTAGAGTAATATCATCAGGATTTCCAATATGCGTAGCAACAACATACAATTTATTCTTTGATGACATATACAATTTTTCCCTGAAAATTTGATCTAATATAAATATAGAGTCCAATTAAGAAGATCAATATTGCCAATATCAATCCGATAAGGCTGAGTTTCAAACTCCATGAATATGTGCCGGATTTAAATCTCATTTCTACTATATGCTCACCTTTCGGCACAACAACTCCACGCAGGATATAGTTTGTAGTGAATATTTCGGTTTCTCTTCCATCAATGTATGCTTTCCAACCGGCAGGGTAATAAATCTCGCTTATTGTAAGGAATGAAGTTGTGTCTGTAACTACATTGAATTTAAGCTCATGAAGACCAAATCCTGCTGGAGTAACAGAAGATTCTATTGGAGCATAAATTGTAGGAACATCTTTCTCTACGATAGCTGTTTCTGCTGGAGAGAATTCAGGATCATTCAGTTTTTTCCAGATCGCTTTATTATTTTCTATCAGTTCTGTATTTTTCACGAACCAGGCTCTTGGCAGATATGTATTATTCAAATAAACTGTCTGTTTTAGAGTTCTATCATAATATGCATATTCCAGATTATCCAAGGGTAATTTTTG
>DAOUVH010000202.1 GCA_030667725.1 Candidatus Cloacimonadota bacterium
AACCTTTTCATTCTATTGTAATACTTTCCTTCCAGTTTTATCGGTTTTTTTGTATACTTTCTGATTCTATCCTTTCTTGGAATTTTACTAATAGTCTCGGTATCGACAATAGAATGATCATCTATACTGCTAAGCCACTTTTTATTTATTGTTTTCCAATCTCCATAACGAGCTGTAAGATAATTTTCAACATCTGCTGGCACATTAATATCCATTCCGTTTATATTGATATTATCCAATTTCTCAAAAAAATGAGAGCTAACCCATTTACAACTTCGTTTGTCTACCCAGATATATTTATCTTCTTTCTTATATTTAAATGTTACTCTAATTTTTTGACCTGCATATTTACTTTTTATTATATTTTTCATGATCACTGCTTTGGGATAATCATTAGGTATCCATTTTCTTTTTGAGAGATCAATTACCGGTTTGATCCGGTAGAAAGGTGAAAGTTGTTTTTCCAATTTCATAAATTTATCAAAATATTCTCCGGGAATTCCTATATCAATATACTTATGTTCATGAATACATGAGCTATCTCTAATAATTCCCAATAAGGTACCAGACTCAAGCCAGAAAGGAATGTTATTCTCAGTTAATACCTTATATGTCTTCTTGAATATCTTCGTAGTAAGTTTATTATTTTTTTTCATCTGTTTTTTAAATTCCTTTTATAGTAATCAATAAACGATTTATCTTTAACCACCAGCCACTAGATGAACTATTTTAATATCATCATCATCGTTAATTATGTGAGCATGATAAGATTTTTTATATATGAACTTGCCATTGATCTTAACGATACTGAGATGAATAAGAAAATTATTTTCATTCAGCAGCTTTTCTACTGTTAATCCTATTCCCCAAGGCATTTCATTATTATTAACCTTAATCATAATAACTCCTTGCAGGTTAAATTCGATAATGATTATAAAATGTCAAGGTTATTGAACTTCTTAGAAAGTTTCAAATTTGAATTTGTTTTATGTATATTTTTCAGAGAGGTTTTTTAATACATAAATAATAAGAATCAAATATTCATTCTTCCATCCGATCTCACAATTTACTATTGACAATTAATCCAGATAAAAAAGATCTTAGATAGTATGATAATATTAAAAAGGAAATAATTTATGATCCATAATCTTCTCAAAGATAAAGAAATAATATTGGCCTCAGCCTCTCCGCGTAGAAAGAAAATATTCGAGATGATCGGGATTAAAGCACTGCAAATGCCTGCTCATATCGATGAAGATAATTTCTGCAATAACCCTAGAAAACTTGTAACAACACATGCAGAGAATAAGACTCTTGCAATAAGGAAAATAGTGGATAATGATTATTTAATCGTGGGCAGTGATACAATTGTTTATCAAAAATCAGATATACTAGAAAAACCTGAGAATAAACTTCAAGCTGCGGAATTTCTTACCCGCCTATCCGGTACACATCATTATGTTTATACAGGTGTTGCGATTTCATATAAGAATCAAGTATATTCAGGATATGAAAAGACAAAAGTGTTTTTTAGGAATCTCACTGCAATCGAGATTGAAGAATACATTAATACTAAAGAACCAATGGATAAAGCGGGTGCTTATGGGATCCAGGGTTATGGAAGTCAATTTGTGGAAAAGATCTCCGGCTGCTATTTTAATGTAATGGGATTCCCAGTTTATCGCTTTTATAAATTATTAGAGGAGATATTATGAGAAAGATATTAATTAATAATCCAGGCTTCATTGCTACGATGAATGATAAGCTAGATGAATGGCATGGTGGTCATATACTTATAGAAGACGATAAAATTGTTTCAATTGGCAAACAACCTTTTGAGGGTGATTTTGATGAAGAGATAGATGCAGTCGGAATGGTTGTTCTGCCAGGATTTATTAATACGCATCACCATTTATTTCAATCTTTAACCAGGAACATCCCGCGAATGCAGGATCAGGAACTGTTTCCATGGCTGGTAAATCATTATGAAGTTTGGCGTGAAGTTAATGATGAAGCGATATTTACAAGCGCTCAAACAGGACTTTTAGAGATGATGTTAAGCGGAGTTTCTACCAGTTCTGACCACCTCTATTTGTTCCCTACCAAATGCAATAATCAGCTCATAGACATTGAAATCGCAGCAGCTCAGGAACTTGGAATTCGTTTCCAACCGACACGCGGCTCAATGTCATTAAGTAAAAAAGATGGTGGACTTCCACCGGATGATGTAGTTCAAACGGAAGAAGAGATCATGAAAGATTGTCTTCGGTTAATAGAAAAATATCACGACACAAAAGACGGTGCAATGATACGAATCTCGCTGGCTCCTTGTTCCCCATTTTCAGTGACCTCGGAATTGATGAAACAGACAGCTAAATTGGCAAAAGAAAAAAACTTGATGTTCCACACACACTTGGCGGAAACAATTGATGAAGAAAATTTCTGTATTGAAAAATTTGGAGACCGTCCTGCTGCTTATCTCGATTCACTTGGTTGGATCAGTGGTAATGCCTGGGTTGCTCATGCAGTACATCTTTCGGATGAAGAAATTAGTAAAATGGGGAAATGTGGAATGGGAATTTCTCATTGCCCTTCCTCTAATATGCGTCTTGGTTCCGGTATCGCTAGAATCAAAGAGATGCTAAATGCCGGTGTAGCTGTAAGTTTAGCTGTTGATGGATCTGCTTCTAATGATTCCAGCAATATGCTTTCTGAAATTCGACAGGCAATGCTGATTAGCCGTTTAAGAAAACCTGAATTCTGGTTAACTGCCAGAGAAGTTCTTCGCATTGCAACTCGTGGTGGTGCTGCAGCACTTGGCAGAAATGATATTGGAGAGCTATCAATTAGCAAGCAGGCAGATATTGCTTTATTCTCACTTGATCAGTTGGAATATGCCGGTTCACTTTCAGATCCACTGGCAACACTTGTTTTCACTCAACGAATGCGACCAATTGATTACCTAATCATTAACGGCAAAATCCGTATTAAAAATGGAAAGGCAGATATTGATATGCAAAAATTAATTGAAGATCATAATAGAATTAGTACTGAACTGATAAGAAAAGCACAACAAAATACAGGTATTGATTTCTTAAAACATTAAGGAAATTTGAATGTAGTGACAGTCCAATGAACTGTCATAAATTTAGGTTTATTGATAATCACCTACTACTACAAGGATAGTCATGAAATTATTTTATAATGCGCAGTTTCATACACTTCGAAACGAAGGAGATACGGTTCCTGCTGTATTAGTGGATGATAAAGGATATATTAAAGAAACCCTTACTCACACTCCGGAAATTAAGGATGTAGAAAAGATCGACCTAAAAAAAAGTTTCGTTTATCCCGGATTCATTGATACTCACACACATTCATTTGAAGGTGGATTATATAGTTTAAATGCAAACCTGGAAAATGTGACAAATCTTAACGATGTTTTTGAAATACTAGCCCAGAC
>DAOUVH010000013.1 GCA_030667725.1 Candidatus Cloacimonadota bacterium
AACTTTATCATTTGATTCCAAGTCACAGAAAAAGATCAGATTATTAAATTTATAGAAATTATCCATGTTATCAATAGGGGCTCTTTTTACGACGAACACTTTCTCATTTTCTGTCGTAAAACGTACTCTTTCCAGCGTTTTCAATAAATGACCTTTTGCATATTTCCATACATTATCATCGGCAAAAACATATACTGTTTGTTTATGTCCCCAGGACATCGATTTATGAGGATCTACTCTCTTGCTTTTAGTTTTATGGATATTATCTTTTGGAGAACAGCCCAGAATGAGAAGTAGAATAATTCCCAAGACTACAATTTTTTTGTTCATGATTCTCATTATTTGCCTTTTCGCTCTTTTGGAGAGAGATAAGTTATTCCGGAAAGTATAGTTATAACAGCAACAATCCAGAAAAATATATTGAACCAAAACTGAAACTTGGAGTGATGTGTTGGTATGAATGGATATAGCAGAGAATAATAAACCAAAGCCGAAATGATTCCTGTCAACTGGAAGGTTGTTTTTACTTTTCCCCAGACATTTGCCGGAATATAGATTTTCTTAGTTGTATAATAATGTCTTAATAATGTTATCATTACTTCTCTGAAAACAATAACATAGAATACATAAATGCTCATCATTTTCATGGGTTCGGAAACTAAAGCATATAATGCCAATAAAGTTAGCAATTTATCGGCAAGTGGATCCATAATCTTTCCAAAATTTGTAACAACACCAAACCTGCGAGCAAGTAGACCGTCAAAAATATCGGTGATACTGGCAATGATAAAGATAAATGTAGCCAGTAGATAATTGTAAGGAGCTTGTGAATAATATACAAACCAGAAGAAAATCGGAACCAGCAATACTCTAATAAGGGTTAATGAATTTGGTATATATTTTTTCATTTCAAGTTTTTTCCTACGGCTATTCCTGCAAATAATGAACTGATAACCAGCGTTAATAACTCTATGCCAAAGAAACGATAATCTATTTCAAAGTGAAGCAATTGAAAATACATCAATGTATAATAGATAGCTACATTGAGAATAAGCGGAATGAAACAGATATATAGTGAATTAACAAAAAACTGCTTTCTTCGTTTTCCAATATAGCCACCTGAAGAGTGATATATTTTCCAGAAGACATTACTTTTCATTTCAAAATGAATTCGCAGGAAAATAGAAATGAATAACATCAGAATTATAAATAAACCAAAGCCCGCATAATAACCTTTTGTAAGAAGTTCTATCTTATTTTGGTTCCCTTGCCACTGAGTTTCATCAAAATAATAGATAACTGAAGGAGAATATTCTAACAGAATTCTTTCCAATTCTTGTTTTTGTTCAATTTGGAATTTTTCTCCTACAAAGGTTATCTGCATTGCTGTAGGGAGCAGATATGATCTTAGTATTTCATTGCTGCCTTCAAGATCATAATTCTCTATTAACCTCTCAGCAATTACGGAATCTTGAATTATTGCAACATTTTTGATATAGTCATTCTTCTCGATCTTTGATCTAAGTTGCTCAAGTGAGTTTTCCTGCATAGAAAGAAGCATCATCGGGGAAGTTGAAATATTATCTTCAAAAATATATTTTTGAAATTCAAATCCCAAATGAAGTAGATTCCATCCGATGAGAATTATGAAAATAGCTATAGCCTGAAAGAATATTCCCTTTTTCACAATTTCACCACTTTGCTATCCTGAATTCTATAATAACTGTCAAAATTATCCAGTTTTCGTTTGGATGTAGTTATCAATGATGCGCCACTATTTAGGGCAAAATTGCAAATCTCTAAAGCTACGGTTATATTTTTATCATCGAAGTAGTTTTCAAGATCATCAATAAGAATGATCTGTGGAAGTTGGATTATAGCACGTATCAATTCAATGAATTTTTTTGATGAAGATGAAAGTGTTTTAACCTTATTACCGATCTTATCTCCAAGCTGGGAGATCGTGCATAATTCCAAGATCTTCTGCTTTTGTCTGGTAGTTATTTTTGGCAGAGGAATAATGATATTCTTCCAAACAGTTTCATTAATAAGAAGGTGTGATGTGTTATCTAAAAGGATTGTTTTTTTCTTTTTTTTATAGAATAATAGCGGCTTGTCTTTAATCAGGATTTGACCGCCATAATCGTGATGATCTCCATGTATAGATCTTAACAAAAGTGATCTTCCCGTATCATTATTCCCAAATATATTCACTCTCACGCCGCTTCCGATAAGCATCTCGTTTATCAGCATAAATTTCTTATTTTCTCTAGATAAAGAAAATCCTTCTATTTTAAGCATGAACAAGCTCCACAATAATCTTCTTTTTATTCTTTTCTGAATCTAGAACAAATTTTTTCACTGCTATCAGGTCAACCTTTTTTGCAAAATTATCAAGATCTGCCCATCTGCTCTGTGGGTAAAGAATAAAAGACATGCCATCTTTCTTCAAATTTCGTTTTACACATTCCAAAATATCCATCATATTACAAGTAATTTCATGTCGGGAAATTGCACGCTCCTCTATTGGACTGATCTTGCCCTGATCTTTTGGATAATAAGGCGGATTAGAAACAATTAGATCGTATTTCAATGAAGATATGAAATCCCGGAGATCGGCTTCTGTAAAGCGTGGAGATGTCTGAGATAGTTTAGCATTATCTTGGCTAAGTTTAGCAAGACGTTTCTGTATTTCAATTCCCAGTATCACCCACTCAGGATGATAATAAGACAACATAATTGAAATGAGACCGTTCCCACTACCTAATTCAAGCAGGTTTATATTCTCATGTAACATCTGATCTGAAATAGTTTTTACAAGAAAAGCTGAATCGGAAGTTATTGAATGTCCATTATTTGTTTGGTAAATGGTTTTACCAAATGGTAGTTGTACTGGAACAAGCATAATATCTCTTATCTAATGTTCTGTGTGTCCAAATCCACCACTTCCGCGTTCTGTATCATCAAGTTGATCAGTAATAACAAAATCAATAGATTCATAACGTGAAACTACCATTTGTGCAATTCGAGTATAAGGCACAACAACGAAATCATCTTTCCCAAAGTTAAATAGGATGATCTTGATCTCTCCACGATAATCAGCATCAATCGTTCCTGGTGAATTAAGAACACCAATTTGATGTTTGATCGCAAGTCCGCTCCGGGGTCGTATTTGTGCTTCATAATGTGTTGGTAAAGATATGGCAATCCCGGTTGGGATAAGTACAACTTCTCCAGATCGTACAACTATCTCTTCTTCATTGCAGGAATAAAGATCATAACCGGCAGCATGTTCAGTCATGCGCTTTGGAAGTTTTGCGTGTTTATTTATTTTTTGTATTTCTACTTTTAACATTGTAACCAACCTTAACAATGAAACAGGGCTTCGACGAAGCCCTGTTAATTAAATCTTATTATTAAATTAAAATTTCCGTGTATGAATAAAATCACAGAGCATTAAGAGTAATTCAGCTTTTTCACCGTATGGTTCTAAAAGAGCTTTTGCCTCATTCACCATTGTTTCAGCCATTTGCCGGGATTTTTCTAATCCATAGACAGCGGGGAAAGTAGCTTTTTTTGCTTTTGAGTCTTTACCAACTGTTTTCCCAAGTGATTCCATCGAACCTTCAATATCAAGGATATCATCTACTATCTGAAAGGCCAGTCCGATTTTTTGACCAAAAGATTCCATACGTTTTTGATCTTCTTCCTGAATTTCTGCAAGCATACAACCAAAACGAATTGGCAAGTTGATTAATCTAGCAGTTTTATTGTAGTGAATATATTCGAGTGTTTCTTTTGAAATCTTTTTACCTTCACTTTGAATATCTACCATCTGTCCTGCAATCAGACCAGCGTGTCCAGCTTCAATAGAAAGTTCTCGAATAAAATCTAGTCTGAGTTTTTCATCAACTTCACCTGCATTTGCAATTGCCTGAAAAGCATAAATCAAGAGTGCATCTCCAGCCAACAGGGCAATGTCGGATCCAAAAAGGACATGACATGCTTTTTTACCGCGCCTGAATTCATCATTATCGATTTCTGGCAGATCATCGTGGATCAATGTGTATGTGTGTAACATTTCGATAGCACCTGCAATAATCAGTGATTTTTCAATGTCATCTCTGAAAAGCTTGTAAGTATTTATCAGTAGATAAGGTCGTAATCTTTTTCCACCAGCAAATAAAGTATGCCGGATCGCTTTATGTATTTGTTTTGGATATTCATCTTTTCTTGGCAGGAATCTATCTATTGCAATGTTAACTAATTCGCGTTTTTCTTTCAGGTCTTTTTTTAAGACCATATTTTTTGTACTCATCTTTCCTCGTTGATGCCATCAGATTTATGTATTTTATTTGTTAAAACTTCAATTTTGTTCTCAATTCTCTCAAGTTTTTTATTGCAAAAATCAGCCAGCTCCGAACCTTCTTCAAAAAGATCAACGATCTTATCCAACTCATCCACACCTTCTTCTAGTGCATGAACGATTTCTTCCAATCTTATTAATGCGGATTCAAATTTTATTTTACCTTTCATATATAATAGTTAAGTGCAATTCTGGATTATTTTTTTGTGATAATAATGTCGTCTTCAAGTTTATTTAAATACTCATAAGGATTTCTATATTTGTTATATCTCAATACTTCAAAGTGTAGATGACTTCCGGTTGAACGTCCTGAATTCCCCATTTCCCCAATTATCTGTCCTCTTTTAACTTCTTCACCCTTTTTTACGTATATTTTATGGAGATGAGCAAAGTTTGTCTGATATCCAAATTTGTGAGAAATTCCGATGAATTTTCCAAAGTACTTCTGTTGACCTGTGGATGACACCTTACCGTCAGCTACAGCGTATATTGGCGTTCCAACTATATTACCAATATCTAAACCATTATGAAAGCTTCTATTACCGGTAATGGGATGTGTTCTCCATCCATAGGGATCAGAAATTCTTCCGTAGGCAGGATATATTGAGGGTGTATTTAAATATAATTCCTCTTTTAGTTGAACTAGGTCTTTCAACTCTTCGTGGGTGTCAAAATCAAATTCGATTTTTCCTTTAAGCTGAATAATTTTATTCAATGTAAGAGAGTAATCCTCACTCAAATTGATATCTGAGGATATAAAGGTAGTATCTATTATGGGTAATCCACCTACACCCATTTCACGAATTTCTTTATTGATGGCTTTAAAATTCTTATCAGAGCGAACCTTATCTTCCCAGTTTTCCATCAAATTTAGTTTTGTCATAATTGAATCAATTTCAGAAGAAAGAACTACAAGCTTATCTTTAAGAATAATATTTTCTTTAGATATCTCTTTTGCCTGAGCTATCTGGGATTGATTAAGGACTATGAAGAATATTGATCCGGCAAAAAAAAGCAAAAACATTACAGACAGTGAACATAAGAATATCCCAAATTTTTTGGACAGACTTAGATTAATAAGTCTAGAGGACTCAGTCGTCGATAATGTTAAATGCCATCTCTTTGATACTGCCATATTTCCCCATATATTTTTTTTCAACACAAAAAAATGCGAATAAAATGTCAAGTTAATTCCGCTTCATAGTTACTTTTAAGTCATATATTATAAGCATTTCTTATAATAAAATCCTTGACCAAATTCATTAGCTTATTCTAAAAAATTCTTTAATGAAAGTAAATAATTGGGAGATATCATGATCAAGAATTTTGAACAATTACTGGCAAAAGTTAAAGAAATGGAAAACAAGACAGTTGTAATTGCTGCCGCACATACTTCATCGGCCATAGATGCCGCTATAATGGCAAAGAAAGAGAATATTGCCGATAGCTTACTTGTTGGAAATAAACAGTTTATAAATAAGTATTTGCACGATAATGCTTATGAATTTGTGAACGATTTCACTATCATTGATACTGGTAAAGATCTAGATTTGGCTGCAGCAGAATCCGTTAAATCTATCAGAGATGGGAAAGCAGATATTTTACTAAAAGGGAAATGCGCTACCGCAATTCTTATCAAAGCTGTATTAGATAAAAAAACAGGATTGAGAACAGGTGAAAATCTTAGTGATGTACTTGTTTATGAACATCCTGAAAAGCTGGTTTTATTGAGTGATGGCGGGATTAATCTTTATCCTGGTGTGGAAGAAAAAATTTCAATCATTAATAATGCTGTAAAAGTTAGTCATGCTTTAGATAATCCAAAACCTAAAGTTGCACTTCTAGCTGCTGTTGAGGTTGTAAATCCCAAAATGCCGGCTACGGTTGATGCAAATATTATTACCGAAATTTATAAAAAAAATCAGGTTAAGGACTGTATTGTTGAAGGACCAATTGCTCTTGATGGTGCAATAAGTAAAATGGCAGCAAAAGCAAAGGGAATTGAATCGGAAGTTGCTGGAAATGCCGATGTGCTTATTGTCCCCAATATTGAAGCGGGTAATATCTTTGGCAAAATTCTCACTTATTATTGTAATTATAGAGTGGCTCATGTTGTTATGGGAGCTATAGTGCCAATTATTATTGCTTCTCGTGTTGATACAGCAGAGACTAAAATGCTTTCAATGGCTTTGGGAGTGTTAAGTGCAAAATGATCTCTTAAAAAATCATTGTAATTTAATATGAAAATAAAAATAATATGCTTAGGAAAAACTAAACAAAAATTCATAGAAGAAGGAATTAAAGAATATCAGATAAGAATTTCCAAATATACCAAATTAGATTGGCAAATATTACCTGATGTAAAATTAACAGGAAGCAAAACAATAGAAATAGTAAAAGATCAGGAAGCAGAAATATTAGAAAAGAACTTTCCAACATCATCTTTCATTATTGTTCTGGATGAGACTGGGAAAGAATTTTCTTCTGAGAAAATTGCTAAGTTTATAGAAGATAAATTAACTTTTGGGAAAGATCTTATCTTTGTAATTGGTGGCGTTTATGGTCTTTCTAAAAGAATATTAAAAAGAGCAGATCTAGTATTAAGTTTTTCCAGGTTCACATTTACACATCAGATGATTCGATTTCTATTAGTAGAACAGTTATATCGTTCATTTACAATCATCAAAAATAAGAAATATCATTATTAATAATTTGTATTTGTTTATAGAATAAGAAATACATTTTATGTAATAAATATAATTTGCTTTTTAATAAAGATGAAATAGGTTTTAACAAAAATAATGGAGGAGAAGTTGGAAAATAAAATGGATTTTGATGTTGCAATAATCGGTGGTGGTCCAGCAGGACTTGCAGCTGCCGTTTATGCTGCCCGTGGTGGGATGAAAACAGTTATTTTTGAAAAAGCACTTGTTGGTGGTCAAATTACTACAACGGCTGATGTGGAAAATTATCCTGGCTTTGAAGATAATATGTCCGGATTTGATATAGCGGATAAAATGAGAATGCAGGCAGAGAAATTTGGAACAGAGATCAAACAGGAAAATATTAAATCAATTAAATTGGATAATATAAATAAATTAGTTGAAACAGATTCGAATAAATACAATGTAAAATCAGTGATTTTAGCGACCGGAGCTAATCCTCGTAAGCTTGGAGTTCAAGGGGAAGCAAAATATACAGGTCGCGGTGTCTCATATTGTGCAACGTGCGATGGTGCACTTTATAGGGATAAAACCGTTGCTGTAGTTGGTGGGGGAGATTCAGCCGTAGAAGAGGCAATATTCCTAACTAAATTTGCAAAAAAAGTATATATCATTCATCGAAGAGATGAGCTTCGTGCTGTTAAATTAATTCGTCAAAGAGCATTTGAAAACGATAAGATCGAAATCATTTGGGATTCAATTGTCAAAGAGGTAAAAGGTGGAGATTTTATTGAGAAAGTTGAGTTGCATAATAAAAAAACAAAGGAAATCAGTGAGCTTGAATTGGATGGTATATTTATTTATGTTGGAATAATTCCTAATAATGAATTAGTAAAATCAGTTGTGGATCTAGACGAACAAGGATTTATTTTAACTGATGAAACAATGGGCACAAAAATACCCGGATTATATGCAGCAGGAGATGTTGTACACAAGGTCTTAAGACAGGTTGTCACAGCTGCATCAGATGGGGCAACTGCTGCATTTTCTGCTGAAAAATGGACTGAAGAAAATAAAGATAAATTTTAAAAAGATAGTCACTATAAAAATAGGGCATCCTTTTCAGGATGCCCTGTGTTTTTTACAAATAAAAAGAATTAAGCTGCTATAAAATCTACAATTTCTTCTCCCTCAACATATAAAAATTTTGGATTTTCAGGGGGACCGTTTTTCTTGATCTTATCGCTATCGGCATCTTCTACATATCGCCAAATCTCCCATGACTCACCAGCACCATCTATACAGAATGTAATCTTCTTACTTATGAAATCCTCAATAATGAATTGAATTGAAGAGAGTGGCTCAGCTTTTGTAACCGGAATGCAGAATTTCTTTCTGTCGTAAACGTATTTCCCCATTGTCATTTCTTGTCCTCCATCTATTTTTGAATTCTATAAACTGCGTAACTTTCGACATCATCCAACCAGTACATCTTATCAGATTTTTTGGGTATTGAAATAATTATTCTACCAAATCTGGCAGTACTTTTTAAGAAACCACTGGTAATATCTATCTGAGTCCAATCTTGTTTTGGAAGTCCATTCTCACTGAATTTGCTAACTCTTTTTCCTTTTGAATCGAAGGCTAGAAATCGAATAGTGATAGATTGATTTGAATTGTAATTAGTTTTTACAAATAATCGCGAGTAATATACATGATCAGCATCAATCGGGAAAGCATCAGAAATAATATTTATATTGTTTTGTGGATGTTTTACTTCTAAGCTCTTTGAACCAGTATGAGGGTTTTCATTATCCCAAGAGATATAATCGAATGTGTCTTCTAACAGGAACCAGCCATCCGGAAGTTTCTGTGGATCATACTCTCCGTCTTCAAAGCCGGCATTATAAACTTTGTTTTCCTTATCATTGATATCTTCTTCTGAAAAATCCATTACTGAACCAAAAAAACAACTGGATAGGACAACTAATAAAGCGATAATAATTTTTTCCATAATAACATCCTTAAGCAAAAATGCTTCGTTCATTTAAATACTTTAAAATAAAACCGATTGCAGTTACGTTGATCAAAAGATTGGAACCACCATAACTTAAAAATGGCAGAGGAATTCCTGTTGTCGGCACAATACCCAGATTCATTCCGATATTAATAAAGATCTGGAAAGTGAGATATGCTAAAATTCCAACAGATACAAATCGGTATTCTTTCCGTTTTATTTTTCTAATGCTCTTTGCGATTTTATATAGGAACAAAAAATATATAAGCAAAATAAATGTGCAACCAAAAAAACCAAATTCTTCACCAATAACAGAAAAAATGAAATCTGTATGATGTTCTGGCAAGAAATTCATATTCTTTTGCGTACCCATTAAGAAACCCTTTCCAAACAATCCACCAGAACCTATTGCTATCTTTGATTGAATGATCTGATAACCTGCACCAAAAGGATCTCGCATCGGATTGATGAAAGTTAATATCCTATTTTGCTGGTAATCTTTCAGGTTGTTCCAGAATATTGGAGTAATAAAAAAAATGAACGTGTTTAAAGCAATAACAAAACCAATTATCACTTTATCTAAATTACTCCGATATAGAATATATGTTAATAATAGAATATAGACAATAAATATCCAGATCGAAAAAGAAAAAGTAATACTTAATATTGGGCTTACTATGAGTATGAGATAGAATTTGGGGAGATCAGATACAAGGAGGATGGAAAATAGAATTACTAAAAAAATTAACGCTGTTCCCAGATCTGGCTCAAGCATAACTAGAATAATGGGAACTAACATAACAGTAAAAGCACGAAGAAGGATTTGTCCATCACTCAGAAGTGGTTTAGAAATGAATTTTGAAATAGTCAAAATCGTGAATAACTTTGCGAATTCAGAAGGTTGAAAATTAATCAGACCTAAACTTATCCATCTATGAGAACCTTTGATTTCCGGTAAAAAAAGAACCCAGATTAATAAAAGTATTGTGATAATATATACGGGAAAGATAGATACATCAATTATTGCGTTTGGGATTTTTATAACTAAAAATAAGATAAACATAGAAATAATAATCCAGATAAACTGTTTAAGATAGTAGTTGTCAAACAGAAAATCATCAGCGATTCTGGTTGAAGATGCAGTATAGATCGAGACTATTCCTATAACCATTAGAATAACTAGTAGTCCAAAAATTGTCCATTCAAATCTCTTCATTCCATAATTCCATAATAATAATTAATAAGTTTTCGTGCAATTGGAGCGCTAACGCTTCCACCATGTCCACCATTTTCAACAAAAACATCAAATCCTATTTCAAATTTATCACATTTGGCATAACCGCTAAACCAGGAGTGTGTTTCTTTTCCCATATGATTCTCGGCAGATCCTGTTTTACCGTAAACCATTATGTGTCCAATACTGGCGGCGGTTCCAGTTCCATAACTTTCGTTCACTGTTTTATATAGTGAACTCTGTATTAACTTAAGTGTTGCTTCAGATATTGGCAGCTGTTTTTCTCCAACAATGTTTTTATACGTTTCCTCTGCTTCAATCCTTTTGTCCAACAAATGAGGTTGTTTCCAAACACCATCATTTCCAAGAGCTGAATAGTACGCACAAATTTGTAGTGGAGTTACCAATATTTCTCCCTGTCCGATAGCTAGATTCACTTTATGACCTAATATTCCAACAAATTTTCCATAATTATCAATATACCATTTGCGGGAAG
This sequence comes from Candidatus Cloacimonadota bacterium, assembly GCA_030667725.1. The sequence goes on from DAOUVH010000013.1 coordinate 10,777, forward strand.
GGAAAAAACCTTTACGTTCACCGGGAAGATCAATGCCGGTACGAGTTGAGATATAGCTTTGTTTAGTATATCTATTGAGTTGTTCAAGTGAGAATCGTGTGGAGAGATCATAGAAAAACACATCGCAGGAATATTTTATAGCATCCTCTACAGCAAGATGACCGTGTCCTTTTTCTAGCCAGCACTTAAAGTATCTGTTACCAAACCACATACCTCCCGCACAATTTGTAAGTTTTGTATTGGGATCAATTACCTTTTCTTCAAGTCCAAGACTTGCTAATATGGGTTTGTATACAGATCCGGGTGGGTAAG